>CAZRID010000095.1:0-9818 GCA_964600055.1 uncultured Acidimicrobiaceae bacterium | reverse complement strand
CGTTTCCTCCCCCGGAGGGGGAGGTGGCCCGCCAGGGCCGGAGGGGGACATCCTCTCCACGCGTGGTCCCGTACTCCCCGCTGCGGGCGGAGAAACGGACAACACGTATCCTCCCCGAGGAGGCCGCAAGGCGGAGGAGTAAGTGACGGACCACGGACATCACAGCGAGCATCACGGGGCCGGTCATGCCGATCACGCCGGCGGCCACGACAAGCACGCCGGGCACAGCGTCGCCATGTTCCGGGACCGCTTCTGGCTCTCGCTGATCCTGACGCTGCCGGTTGTCCTCTACAGCGAGATGATCCAGGAGTGGTTCGGATACACCGCTCCTACCTTCCCCGGGTCGGAGTGGCTGTCACCGGTGCTGGGCACGGTGATCTTCATCTACGGGGGGATGCCGTTTCTCAAGGGAGCGGTCCAGGAGACGAGAGATCGCCAGCCGGGGATGATGCTCCTGATCGGGATGGCGATCACCGTCGCCTTCGCCGCCTCGCTCGCCACAACCCTGGGTTGGTTCGACCTCGATTTCTGGTGGGAGCTGGCGGCGCTGATCACCATCATGCTGCTGGGCCACTGGATGGAGATGCGAGCCATCGGCCAGGCCCAGGGCGCCTTGTCCGCCCTCGCCGAATTGCTTCCCGACCAGGCCGAGCGCATTACCGACCAGGACATCGAGACGGTGCCGATCTCCGCGCTCCGGGTCGGCGACTTGGTGTTGGTCCGACCCGGTGGGCGTGTACCCGCCGATGGGGTGATCGTCGAGGGTGAGGCAGAGCTGGACGAGTCGATGGTCACCGGCGAGTCGAATCCGGTGGCAAGGAGTGGCGGGGACAGAGTTGTCGCCGGCACCGTGGCCACCGACTCGGCAATACGGGTCAGGGTGGACGCGGTCGGCGACGACACGGCGCTGGCGGGAATCCAGCGGCTAGTCGCCGAGGCCCAACAGTCCCGCTCCCGGGCGCAGGTGCTTGCCGACCGGGCCGCCGCCCTCCTCTTCTACGTGGCGGTGGGCGCCGCCGTGATCACCGTCATCGCCTGGCTGATCGTCGGTGAACCCGATCAGGCCGTCACCCGCATGGTCTCGGTCCTGGTCATCGCCTGTCCCCACGCCTTGGGCCTGGCCATTCCCCTTGTCATTGCCATTTCCACAGGGATGGCCGCTCGCAACGGGATCCTGGTCAAAGATCGGCTGGCCCTGGAGCGGATGCGCACCGTCGACATCGTCCTTTTCGACAAGACCGGCACCCTGACCAAGGGCAGTCACGTGGTCCGGGGGGTGGCCGGTGCAGACCAAGATCGTGTCTTGGCCCTCGCCGCTGCTGCCGAATCGGACTCGGAGCATCCATTGGCCCGGGCGATCATCGGGGCTGCCAGGGAACGTGGCCCCATGCCTGCTGCGAGCGGGTTCCGATCGATGAGCGGTCGTGGTGTCGAGGCCACCGTCGAAGGGGTCGAGGTCGCGGTTGGGGGCCCCACCCTTCTCCGCGAACGGGCCGCCGAAGTCTCCGAGGGCCTGCAGGAGTCGGTCAAGGAATGGGAGGCCCGGG
Source organism: uncultured Acidimicrobiaceae bacterium (assembly GCA_964600055.1). GTDB lineage: Bacteria > Actinomycetota > Acidimicrobiia > Spongiisociales > ZC4RG35 > JARDZU01. The sequence goes on along the minus strand of CAZRID010000095.1, from coordinate 8,271 downwards.
GGGCGGCAGTCCTCTACGTCCTTGAGGACGGGAAGGTGACAGGTGCCCTTTCACTGGAGGATGAGATACGCCCCGAGTCTCGTGAGGCTGTGGACCGGCTCCACGAGCTCGGGATGAAGGTTGCGCTGATCACCGGCGATGCCCACCAGGTCGCCGAGGTGGTGGGCGCCGAGCTCGGGATCGACGAGGTCATGGCCGAGGTGCTCCCCGAGGAAAAGCACTCCAAGGTGGCCGAGCTCCAGGGTCGGGGGCTCAGGGTGGCCATGGTTGGTGACGGGGTGAACGATGCCCCCGCCCTGGCACAGGCCGACGTTGGGATCGCCATCGGCGCCGGCACCGACGTGGCCATCGAGTCGGCCGGGATCGTGCTCGCCTCCGATGACCCCCGTGGAGTTGTCGGCATCCGTCGCCTGTCACAAGCCGGCTATCGCAAGATGGTCCAGAACCTGGTGTGGGCGACCGGGTACAACGTCGTCGCCATCCCATTGGCGGCAGGCGCAATGGCCTGGGCCGGCATCGTCCTCGCCCCGGCGGCGGCGGCAGTGCTGATGAGCGCCTCAACCGTGATCGTCGCCCTCAACGCCCAACTCCTGCGCCGGGTCGACCTCAGGGCTTGAGGGCACCGCTGGCGACCGACTCCTGCCGCGGGTATTTTCCTGGTATGAGCCGAACAGCTCCAAGGATCCAAACGAAGCCGCGAGGCGGCGGCTGTTGGAAGGATTCGATGAGTGGGCCGGTGATGACGGTGCCGGCGACCATGTCCTCATCGCCTCGACTACAAGCAAGCGGTGGGCGAACGTCGGCTCGAGCATTGGACCCACGACGACCTGTTTCTCGGTTACCTGCCCGCCAAGTCGGTGATGACACCCGACGAGGCGGTCGCGACCGCAACCACGATCGGTCGATTCTTCGAGTATCTAGAAGTAACCGGTCGAATGAGCAAGAAGAGCGACCGCGTAGCCGACCTCGTCGACCACATCGACGACCACATGGACGAGTACCTGGAGTTGATGGCCGACCCCGAGAGCGGTGGGCCGTCGAAGAGGATTCTCATGGCCATGTTGGCCGACGGGGTCGACATCGGTGACCAAGACCAGACCCTGGCCTGGATCGAGACCTTCAATGCCGGTCCACTCGGAGACCGCGAAGATATCCTCAGGCCCTTTGTCCCACTGGCGATCCCGAACCAGGTCTCGACCTCGTTGGGGATCTCGTACCCACGGTGGGCCAGGCCGTAGGCCTTCGCCAGCTCGACCCGGCCTGCGCGATCGACCCGTATGACACCGGAGAATGCCGTCTCGGCGGCCATGGGTCGAGCTCGCGCTCCAGATCGAACACCCAGCAGACGCTACCCCCCGATTTCTACCGATGAGCCAGGTTCAGCGGCCCCAACCCTCGCCGGGCTCGGTCCTGCCCTCCTCCAGCATCCAGTACTCGGCAAGCCGTCGACATCGATCGCCGAAGAACTCGAGCATCAGGGCGCCGGAATCGGTCACCTGACTCCCGTTGTTGGTGATCACCGCCCACCACTCGACCGCTACCCGCCCGCCGTCGATGATCGGTCGTCCCATTCTCACCTCGACGGTGTCCTGGGTCGACATCTCCTCGGACCAGTAGGCCACTATCGAGTCCCGGCCCTTCAGAGCCTTGCCAAAGGGATTGGTCAGATACTCGGCGTCGTCGGTGAACAACGCGCCGATCTGCACCGGATCGGCCGACTCCCACGCTGATCTCAGGCTCTCCACCCAAGCCTCGACCTCCGCCCGGTCCATGACGGTCAGCCGGGAAGGATCAAATGGCTGTCGCCGAACTCGTGCCACAGATACCCGCAGTCGAGGGCGCTCTCATAGCTCTTCGCCAGCAGACGACGCCCGGCCACGGCTTCGAGCAGGGCCAGATGTGTTGATGAGGGCTCGTGCCAGCCGGTGATCAAACCCTCCACGAGGCGCATCTCGTGGTCGGGGCCGATGACGAGGTCGGTCCAAGAGTGACCGGGGTGGCACACGCCCTGAGAGTCAGCGGTTGTCTCAAGCGCCCGGACCACGGTCGTCCCCACTGCGATGACCCTCCCTCCATTGCTTCCGGTGTGATTGACCTGGGCCGATGTCGATTCGGGGATCTCGAACCATTCCGGATACGGCGCCTCTCCGGATTCGAGGGAGGAGACCCCGGTGTGCAGGGTCAACGGCGCGACCGAGACTCCACGGGCCACAAGCGATGTGATCAGCCGCTCGGTGAACGGGCGCCCCGCGCTCGGCATCTCCGCCGAGCCTGGTGCCCGGGCAAACACGGTTTGATAGGCCTCCAGCGGGTAGGGCCCGGCATTGTGGCGATAGCGGATCGGCCGCCCCCAGGTAGCCAGATACTCGGCCAGGGGCCGACCCAGGTCGGCGTGGGCCACCCATAGACGTCGGGTGATGGAATCAACGGGGTACGGGGCGAGCAGCTCGAGCACACCCCCGCCGGGCAAGATCACCCGACCTGGCTGTGGGTCTTCGTATGGCAGCGAAGTGGCGCCTGCCAACTGTCGGGGCTCGACGACCCGCAGACCGCCCGGCAAGCTGGTGGAGAAGTGGATTGCCATCTCCTGGTTCAACACCACCGACGCAGGGAGGGTCGCCGAGGTGTTGACCACCAGCAAGTCACCTGGTCGCAGCTCGGACGGAAGGTCGTGGAACCTGCGGTGTCGAATCCCGTTGGCGTCCGAGACCATAAGCCGCACATCGCCGCGCTGGATGCCCCGCGTCTCCGCGGGGTTGGTTGCCTCGAGCTCGGTCGGGATAACGAACCCGTCGAGGAGGTCGGTGGGACGGAGGACGGCCGGAGAGGTCATGCCCCGACGGTCTCCGCAAGAAGTCGTTCGGCCAGGTACCGGCCGCTCGGGTAGTCACCGTCCAAGAGACGAATCAGGGCGGGGGCTCGTGCCTCGGGAAGGGGTCGGTCGGAGATGTCCTCGCCGGGGAACGCCTCCTGATGCATCTTGGTCTGCATGTCGCCCGGGTCGAACCAATACACGGTCACCTCGGGCTCCTCGGCGGCCAGGATGCCGGAAAGTTGCTCCAGGCCCGCCTTTGAGGAGCCGTATCCGCCCCATCCCTCATAAGCCTCGACTGCGGCGTCGGAAGTGATATTGACCAGAGTTCCTCGCACCTGGCGCAGATGGGGAAGAGAGAGCTGGATCAGACGCAACGGCGCCACCAGATTGGCGGCCAGGACCTCTTCGAAAACCTGGGTCGGATAGTCGGCCAGGGCCGGCTGAGGGCTGGGGCCGAGCATGCTGGCGTTGTTGACCAGGAGGGAGAAATCGCCCATTTCGACAGCCGTTTCCACCAGGTGAACCGCATGCAGACCGTCGGTGACGTCTCCAGTGACGGCAGCCACCTTGCCGCTCCCGAGTTGGTCGATGGCGGTGGCAGCTGGTTCGAGCTCGACCTGGGTTCTGGCATCGATTACAAGGTCCCAGCCGGCTCGCGCCAGCTCGGAGGCCAGGGCATGACCGAATCCACGTGATGCCCCGGTGATGATTGCGGTGCTCGTGTCGGTTCCCTTCTTTCTCCTCCAAAGTTACGACGCAACGCGCCTCAGGTCATCGGCCACCGGTCGCATTCGGCCTCCGTCCTCAGACCTAGAGCCCGGAAGCCCGGAAGCCGGGAAGCCCGCGAGCCCGCAAGCCCGTTTTCGCGCGCCGATCTCGACCTATAGGTCGAGATCGGCGCGCGAAAACAGTTGTGGTCAGGTCTCGACCAGACCGCTCTTTACCGCGAACAGGGCTGCCTGGGTGCGGTCGTTGAGGCCGAGCTTTCTGAGGACCGCCGAGACGTGGGTCTTGATCGTCTTCTCGGAGACGAACAGCTCCTCGGCGAGACGGGCGTTGGACCAACCCTGGCCGAGACCGGCGAGCACCTCCCTCTCCCGGGCGGTCAGGCCGGCCAGGGACTCGCTCGGGTCACCACCCGAGACGTAGGCGGACAGAGCGGCAGCTGCCTCCTGGGCGTAAACGGTGCGACCGCTGGCCAGTTCCCGGATCGCGTCGGCCAACTCGTCGGGGTCGGTGTCCTTGAGCAGATAGCCGTCCGCCCCCGCCCGAATCGCCGGCACCACCTCTTGACGGGCGGCGAAGCCGGTCAACACCAGCACCTTGACGTCGGGGTTCCATTTCCTCATCTCCGGGATCAGCTCGGATCCCGAGGCATCCGGCAGGTGGAGGTCGAGCAGGACGAGGTCGGGCGCTGCGGTGGCTGCCACCCGCAACGCCTCCTTGCCATCAGCGGCTTCGCCCACGACCTCCATCCCGGGCTGGGTCTCGAGAAAGGCGCGCAGGCCGCGACGCACCACCGGGTGGTCGTCGACGATCATCACCCGGACCGGATCACTCACACCGGCACCTCGAGACGGACCGTCGCACCCTCGCCCGGGGAGGACTCGATCGTTAGCCGACCTCCTATCGCTGATGCACGCTCCCGCATCGAGGTGAGGCCCAGACGTCGTCCCCGGTAGTTCCGCTCATTCGGATCGAATCCATGGCCGTCGTCTCTCACCAATACCTGCAACTCGTCTCCGTTGATCAGAGACACGGTGACTCTCGCCGGCTGCGCGTGACGGACGGCGTTGCTGAGCGCCTCCTGGATGATCCGGAACACCTCGTGCTCGGCCCGGCCGTCGAGGTTCGGCTCAGCGTCGGCCACGACCTCGACCTCGATGTGGTGCACCCGGCTGAGCAACGCGGCCAGGTTTCTGATTGCGGGCAGGAGCCCGTCACGATCGACATCGGGAGTCCTCAGCCCTTCGACCACCGCTCGAAGCTCGGCCATCGCCTGCCGGGAGAGGAGGGCGATCTCGCTCAACTCCTCGGCGGTCCGTCCCGGGTCGGTTGCCAGGTGTCTCGACGCCGCCCGTGCCGTCAGCGAGAGGCTGAACAGCGATTGATTGAGTGCGTCATGCAACTCCCTCGCCATCCGCTCCCGTTCCTCGGCCATGGCCAGCGTGCGCGAGTCCTCGAACATCCCGGCCGCTTCGATGGCGGCCGCGGCGTGTGACGCAAGGAGCCCGATGTTGGCCTGGTCCTCTTCGGTGAACTCAGGCGCTCCCACCTTGTCGGTCAGGTAGAAGGCGCCGATCACCTCCCCCTGGCTGACGATGGGGACCCCCAGGAACGAGCCCATCAGCGGGTGCGCCTGAGGCCACCACCCGCGAAACCTCGGGTCCACCTTGATGTCGGCGAGACGCACCGGTTCCGGGTCGTGGAGCATGGCATCGAGCATGCCGTGGGTTCGCGGCAGCGGCCCCATCTCCGCTACCAGCTCGTCGGTCATCCCGACGTGAATGAATGCGGAGAAAGCGTCCCCCTCGGGCTCGGGTATGCCGATGGCGGCAAAGGAGGCGTTGGAGATCCGCATTGCGGTCTCGGCCAGGCCAGCGAGGACGTCCTTCAGCGACCTCCCCGAGGCCACGGCGTCGGTGATGGCGGCGAGGATCACCTCGGCCGTGCTCTGTGTCGGCTCCACCGGCCAAGGCTAACGACAGCTCCTCTCTGTCAGCCCGGTGGACGGAACAGGGTTGACAGAGAGGAAGGCGGTTCGGATGGTCAGCGGCGGGCGGCCCGCTTGTACTGCCGCACCGAGAGCGGTGCGAAGATGGCGAGGATGATCACAACCCAGATCAGTGTGTACAGGATCGGGTTTTGCAGCGGCCAAGCCGTGGGCTCGGGAGCCCCTGGAGGGATGTTCCCGAACAGCTCGCGTACTGCCTGGGTCAATGACGACACCGGGTTCCACTCGGCAAATGTCTCCAGCGGTGCGGGCAGGGTCTCGATCGGGACGAAGGCGTTGGACACGAAGGTGATCGGGAAGATCACCATGAACGAGGCGTTGTTGATCACCTCAACACTCGGGACCAGCAAGCCGACATATGCCATCACCCAGGAGAAGGCGTAGGCGAACAGGAGCAGGAGCCCGAACCCGAGCGCCGCCTCCCCGACCGATGTCGAGATGCCCCAACCGACCAACAGCCCGGTCAGGGACATGATGGTGACCGAGAGAACGTTGTAGACGACGTCACTCGCGGTCCGACCTACGAGCACCGCCGACCTCGACATTGGAAGCGACCGGAACCGGTCGATGATCCCTTTCTGCATGTCGTCGGCCAGCCCTGCGCCGGTGAACGTCGCTCCGAAGATCACGGTTTGGGCCAGGATGCCGGCGATCAGGAACTCGCGGTAGGACCCGCCGGCCACGTCGATGGCACCGCCGAAGACGAAGGCGAACAGCAGCACGAACATGATCGGCGAGAGCAGGACGAATACCAGGATCTCCGGCACCCGCTTGATCTTGATGATGTTGCGCTTGGCGACGACAGCGCCGTCGCCTAGTGCGGTCATTACCTGGCTCATCGACTTACCTCCTCCAGCTCTTCTTCCTTCTTGGTCGACTTGCCACCGTTGGACAGGGCCTCTTCGGCGACGTGACCGGTCAGGGCGAGGAACACGTCGTCGAGGGTTGGGCGGCGCAGACCGACGTCCTGGATCACCACCCCGCCCGCATCGAAGTCGCGCAGGGCCTGGGTCAGGGTCGAGGCTCCGCCGCTGATCGGGGCGGTCAGCCCCCGGCTGTGATGATCGATCTGGATCTCGCCCACCGCAATCCGGGCGAGTATCTCGTGGGCGGTAGTCACCTGGGTCAAGTCGGCGACGGTGACCTCGATCCTTTCCCCACCGACCTGGGTCTTGAGCTGGTCAGAAGTCCCGTGGGCGATCTCACGACCGTGGTCGATGACCACGATGTCGTCGGCGAGTTGGTCCGCCTCCTCCAGGTACTGGGTGGTGAGGAGGAGGGTGGAGCCCTTGCCCACCAGCTCACGTATCACATCCCACAGGTCGACCCGGCTGCGGGGGTCGAGACCGGACGACGGCTCGTCGAGGAACAGCACCGGCGGCTCGGCGACGAGGGCGCCGGCAAGGTCGAGACGACGACGCATGCCACCCGAGTAGGTCTTGACCGGCCGGTCTCCGGCTTCCGTCAGGTCGAATCTCTCCAACAGCTCCCGGGCTCGAGCTCGGGACGGCATCTTGCCCAGGTGGTAGAGACGCCCGATCATGTCCAGGTTCTCGAACCCGGTCAGGTGCTCGTCTACTGCGGCGTATTGACCGGACAGCCCGATCAATCTGCGCACCGCCTTCGGGTCGGTTCTCACGTTGGCGCCGGCAACGACGGCCGTGCCTTCATCGGGCTCGAGAAGGGTCGCCAGAATCGACACCGCGGTGGTCTTGCCCGCCCCGTTGGGGCCGAGCAGTCCGAGCACGGTGCCCTCCTCGACCTGGAGGTCCAACCCGCCGAGTGCCGTCACCTCCTTGTAACGCTTTACCAACCCCGACGCTTCAATCACATTGTTCATGTCTGTCTCTCTCGTTCGGTTCTTGCGGATCCTCCACCTGGTGTAGACGCCGCACCGGGCCGGAACTCATCGCTGCTTCTGCCACTTTCCCGGAAGCATGACGGTACGGAACAATGCGGACAGGATCTGTCCGCATATTCAGAGAATCCGGGCGGGCACTTTAGGGGCGTCGATCGCCCTAAGGCCGGACAATTTCCGTTGACGCTCGACGGTGATGACGTGATCCATCTGTCGAACGTACGCCCGGGGCCGGCTGGTGTCGTCGGCCAAAGGGAGCATTTTTGCCTACTGCGTTCGGAGTAGGCCGGGGGAGGGGAAGACCCTCTTGGTGATAGCTTGGCCGCCATGTCGCGGATCTCGGAATCCCAGGTCGCCGAGCGAGCCGGTGTCGAGCCGGGCTACGTCGCGCGGTTGGTCGGGCTCGGCATCCTCGAGGCGGACGACGATGGCAAGTTGCCGGAAGGGGCCGTGCGACGGGTTCGGATCGTGCAGACGCTGGAGGGTGCCGGCCTCCCCCTCGGTGGCATGGCTCAGGCGCTGCGTACCGGTGCGCTCTCGCTCGACTTCATCGACACCCCCTCATATGACCGTTGGACGTCGCTGAGCAGCGTGACCTTCCAGGATCTGAGCGAGCGCACGAGTGTGCCCGTCGAGCTTCTGACGGTCATCCGCGAGGCGATGGGCTTCGCCCCTGCGGAGCCCATCGACCGCGTGCGAGATAACGAGATGGCGGTTGTGCCGTTGGTCCAACTCCAGCACGAGAACGGCTTCCGCCCGACCGTCATCGAGCGTGCCCTTCGTGTTTACGGCGAGAGCATGCGCCGCGTCACCGAGACCGAGTCTGACTGGTGGCGTGATGAGGTGATGATGCCGATCATCCAC
>CAZRID010000094.1:0-9822 GCA_964600055.1 uncultured Acidimicrobiaceae bacterium | reverse complement strand
CTTCGCCGTACTCCCCCCTACGGGGGGAGAAACGGATTCACATCTTAGAGCCCAGGCGGTTCAGGTCGGTCAGGAAGATGGGGACCGCGTTTCCTCCCCCGGAGGGGGAGGTGGCCCGCAAGGGCCGGAGGGGGTTCTTCGCGTTGAACCGTCTTCAGATCCTCCAACGGATTCACCTGGAGCCCTCCGTCAGGTTGGCCCAGACCGGGTGGGCCAGGCGGTTCAGGTCGGCCAGGGAGATGGGGAAGACCGTGGTCGGGGTCCCGGCGGCTGCCCACACCGGGTCGGTGCGACGTAGCTGCTCGTCGGCGAAGACACGGAGATTCGTGGTATGGCCAAACGGGGGAGTGCCGCCAGCGGCATAGCCGGTCGCATCCCGAACCTCGTCCAGGCTGGCCCGTCTCGATCCGGTGGCGTCGGCGGCCTCGGCCAAGGCTCCGGCGTCGAGCCGGAGATCGCCCGGGACCAGCGCCACTACTGGTTCCTCGCTCCCATCGCCGTTGATGACAACGAACACCAGAGACTTGACGATCGCCGACACCGGGCACCCGATGGCATTCGCTGCGTCCTGGGCGGTCTTGGTGCCCTCGGGGAAGATGTGAATATCCATCTCGAAGTCGGAGATCGCCCTGGCCAGACGTCGACTCGCTTCTGGGAGGTCGGTCAACCTCTGACCAGATCCAGCATCTGGACCATGCCGTCGTAGTCGGCCAGGTCGAGCCATTGCAGGTAGATCCGCTCCACACCGGCCTCTTCGAAAGCGGCAATCTTGTCACGGACCTGATTGGGGGTCCCGAAGATCACCCCCGCCTTCTCCCATCTGGTGATGAGCTCGTCGCTCGTGATGTCACGTCGGCCTGCCGCTGCCACCAGTCGTTCGGCGAGCTCGCCGTCGGATCCAGCGATCGTCACCGGGCCCATCATCGTTGCCACGACATTTCTGTCGCCGGCCGCGTCGCGCATGGTTGCGATTTTGGCCCTCGCCTCGTCGGGAGAGCAGACGAAGAAGTTGTATTCGTCCGCCTTGGTCCCGGCCAGCCGCGGTGTCCTCCTGGGGCCGCTGCCGCCAACGATGAGCCTGATCCCGGTTGGCTTTGGCTTCACATCGAGGTCGAGGCTGTAGAAGGAACCGTCGCGCTTGCCATGCCCTTCGCCGAAAGCGGCCTGAAGATATCCCAGGGCGTCCTCGAGCCGTGCCCAGCGATCCGTCGAGGCAGGGAAAGGGATGCCGAGTGCGTGGTGCTCGAACTCATTCCAACCGGTGCCCACTCCGAGGTCGAACCTGCCAGTCGACATCTGGTCGATGGTGGCCGCGTTCTTTGCGATCACGGCTGGATGACGGAAGGTGATCGGAGTGACCAGGACACAGAGCCTGATACTCGTCGTTTCCCGGGCGAGGCCGGCGAGCGTGGCAAAGGCATCTGTCGCCTCGGGGGACAGATCGCGGTTCCACGCAAGATGATCGCTCCTGGCGAATGAGTAGAGACCTTCAGCCTCAGCGAGGCGGGCGGCTCGAAGGATCTCCTCATAGGTGCCACCCATCTGGGGCTCGGTCATGATCGAGTACTTCAATTCGACTCCTGGGCGGGGCGACCGAGGCTAATCATCGGTCTCGATGGCAAACCCCTCAGCAGTCAGGGCGGCTTTGAGGGTCTCGGCTTCCCCGGGACGAACAGAGAGGGTGAGGATGCCCCCCCCGCCGTGGACCGCGTGTCGCAGCTGGAGGTCCCGAACGTCCACCTTGCTCGTCTGGAGCGCATGGCCGACGGCGGCGATCTCTCCAGGCTTGTCCTGAAGGATCACCTGGACCAGGGTCACCGGTGGTGCCATGGCTCCACGTCGGGAACGAGCACGTTCGAGTCGCTCCGCGAGCCCGGAGGTGTCACCTGATGTCACCCGGGCCTTGAGGTCCTCGAGATAGGCGACCAGGTCGTCGATGGCGCGGGTCACGGCGTGCGCGTTCGTGGTCAGAACCTCGGGCCACCAGGTCGACTCCGCTGAGGCGACCCGGGTCAGGTCACGGAAGCTCCCCGCGACCAGTTCCTCGGCATCGGGGTTTTCCGAGATGATGTTGACCAGCGCCACTGCCAGAAGATGGGGGAGATGTGACACGGAGGCGACCACCTCGTCGTGGCGCTCGGCGGGCATGACCACTGGGTTGGCGCCGATCGAGGCGACGATGGAGGCCAGTTGCTCCACGTCGTTCGCCGATGCACCGTCGTTGCAGATCACCCACGGCGCTCCACGGAAGAGGGCCGGGGAGGCCGCTTCCGGCCCGGCGTGCTCGCGCCCGGCCATCGGATGACCCCCCACGAATCGGATCCCCGGCGGGGCCGCGGAGACCAGGGGCACCTTGACACTGGTGACATCGGTGACGAGGGCTTCGGTTTTCAGTCCACGAAGCGTTGCCAGGTTTGCCTCCAGTGGTCCGGCGAGAAGCACGAGATCGACCCCCTCGATCGCCTCCGAGACCGATGCTGCAATCGAGTCGGCGGCGTGGCGCTCCTCGGCGCGTTCCAATGCTTCGGGGGACGGATCCCATCCGATCGTGTTCCAGCCTTGCTCCTTCAATGCCAGGCCGACGGATGCGCCGATGAGCCCTGTTCCGATGATTGCGACGCGGGGCATGTCAGTGGCTGTATGCGTCGATGATGACGTCGTGGTCGGCCGGATTGCCCAAGAACATCTGAGGGTAGAAGCGCTCACAACCAGCCTCTTCCAGGGCCAGCAGCATCTCCGCCGGTTTTGACCCGGAGCCATGGGGATAACCACGCTCCTCGTAGACCTGTTCGATCCGTTCCGGTGTGGACTTGGTGCGCTCGGCGAGCATCTGGAGCAGACGCCGGTAGTCCACCTCCCCCCTGGCGGCAATGGCAGGACAAGCCGTTGAGAAGGAGATCGTGTCGGGGTCGCGCCCCGCCTCCCGGGCTGCCTCCTTTGCCCGGTCCCTTTTCAAGGTGTACTCCTCGGGAAGACAGGCGTAGATGTTGAACTCGTCGGCGTAGCGTCCGGCGAGTTGGGGGGTCTTCACCTCACCGCCGCCTCCGATCAGGAGTCGCAAGTTGGCGGGGTGGGGATAGGGGTCGAACTCGGCCAGTTGGAAATGCTCGCCTTCGAAGCCCCGAGCTTCCGGGGCGATCGCGGCATTGAGGTAGGCCATGCACTCGGCCAGAAGTTCGAAGCGGGTACTTCGGTCGGCGTAGGGGATGCCAAAGAGCTCGAACTCCTCATCGAGCCAACCGGTCCCGATTCCCATCGTGAACCGGCCCCCCGAGATCTCGTCGAGAGTGACTCCCATCTTGTAGTAGACGGCGGGGTGGCGAAAAGTTACCGGGGAGAGGAGTGAGACCAGTTCGAGACGTGATGTCTCCCGGGCGAGTGCCGCGAGATGGACCATGTGGTCGTAGGCCGGGCGGTCCGGGGAGTCGCCTCGCTCCAGATAGTGATCGGGTAGGGCGAGGGCCACCAACCCACGGTCCTCGGCCCAGCGCGCAGTGGTGAGGATCAGCTCCCAGTCACCACGGGTTTGGACGGCGAGTTCCATCGTCGGAGCCTATCGAGCAGTCAACCGGGTCAGGAAACCGCAGCCGCGTCCTCGAGGAGGGCACGGGCGTGCCAGGCAACGTCGAAGGCGGGGTCGATTATCCGATGGAGTGCGATGCCATTCAACGCCAGGACCAGCGTCTCCGCCCGCCGGTCGGCGAGCGTCTCGGAGAGCTCGGGGCTCTGGCGTTTCATGGCGGCAGCGAAGCGGGCGACCCTGGCTTCATGGTGGCGAACCATGCGGCCGGTCAGCTCGGGGTTGGACCCGGCTCCGGTGACACCGATGCGGATGTAGACCCGGGACAGCGCCGATTGCTCCTCGAGGAATCGGACATAGGCGGTGACCAGCTCGTCGAGCGTGTCGATGCCCTGGTGGCCAGGATCGGGGTCGACGGCGTCTATCGCCTCACGGACCACGGTGAGGATCGCCTGTTCCTTCGAAGGGAAGAGGTTGTAGAAGGACCCGGGCAGGACCCCGGCCTTTTCGCAGATGGCCTTGATCGTCGTCCCTTCGAGCCCCTTCTCGGCGATCAGGGAGCGGGTCGCCTCGAGAATGCGGTCACGTGTCTCGAGCCCGGCCTTGTAGCGCATCGGGGAACGGTAATCGGGCGTTCCGCGTTCCTAATCCATGGCGTCACAGATACATGACGTCGTGCATACGGTTTGCAGGGCCCTTGTGATCTCCGCTGAGGCGGCAGCTCCGGCCGACCGGCGTCTGTTTGCCCGAGACGGTGCAAACGCATCGGGGCGAACCCGTGACACAACTGAGGGTTGGTCTCGGGCAAAGACGGCCGGCATCGAGAGGAACGTTTTCCTTTCTTTGAGCGTTGACTCAAATTAGAGTCATCACTCAAAGAGTTAGGAGACGATGGAAGTGAGCCACTACAAATCGAATCTCCGTGATCTCGAGTTCAACCTCTTCGAGGTCAACCGGATTCAGGATTATCTCGCCACTGGCGTGTGGGCGGATCTGGACGAGGCAACGGCTCGTGACATCCTGGTCGAGCTCGAGCGGCTCTCCAGGGAGGACTTCGCCGCCTCCTACGTCGACCAGGACCGAATCCCCCTCGTTCTCGAGAACGGTGAGGTCCATCTCCCGGAGTCGGTGAAGGCGGGGGTACGGGCGTACAAGGAGGGTGGCTGGGATCGGCTCGCCGTCCCCGACGAGATGGGGGGAATGGCGGTGCCCCCTAGCCTGGCGTGGGCGACCCAGGAGATGCAGCTCGCAGCCAACACCACCGTTTCCTGGTACTCGGGTGGCGCCCTGTTCGCACGTGTCCTCTTCGAAGAGGGGACCGAGGGCCAAAAGGATCTTGCAAGACTCTGGCTCGACAAGCAATGGTCGGGGTCGATGATCCTCACCGAGCCCGACGCGGGCTCAGACGTCGGGGCCGCCACGACCAAAGCCATCGACATGGGCGACGGGACCTGGCACCTCGAAGGTGTCAAGCGGTTCATCACCGGCGGCGAGCACGACGCCTCCGAGAACATCGTCCATCTCGTTCTTGCCCGTCCCGAAGGTGCGATCGCCGGTACCAAGGGCCTCTCCCTGTTCGTGGTCCCCAAGTACCTGATCAATGGTGACGGGAGCCTGGGCGAGCGCAATGGCGTGTACGCGACCAACATCGAAAAGAAGATGGGGCTCAAGGGCTCGACCACCTGCGAGATGACCTTCGGATTGGACCATCCGGCTATTGGCTTTCTGGTCGGTGACAGGCATGACGGAATCCGGCAGATGTTCCGGGTGATCGAGGGGGCCCGGATGATGATCGGCACCAAGTCGATGGGCACTCTCAGCACCGGCTATCTCAATGCGCTCGAGTACGCCAAGGAGCGTCATCAGGGCGCCGATCTCACCAAGGGTGGCGACAAGACCGCTCCCAAAGTCCCGATCATCGCCCATCCTGACGTGCGTCGGATGCTGATGAATCTGAAGGCGTACTCCGAGGGCCTGCGCGCCCTGGTCATGTACACGGCGTGGGTCCAGGACCAGGCGATTCTCCACCCCGACGACGATCGATGGGATCGCCGGTCGGATCTGCTCCTGCCCCTGGTCAAGGGCTATTCGTCGGAGAGGGCCTATGAACAGCTCGCCGACGCCCTCCAGGTGTTCGGAGGCTCGGGATTCACCCAGGACTACCCCCTCGAGCAGTACATCAGGGATACCAAGATCGACACCATCTACGAAGGCACCACGGGTATCCAGGCCCTCGACTTCTTCTTCAGGAAGATCGCCAAGGATCAGGGAGAGACGCTTGCCGCAATTACGTCCGAGATCACCGAGTTCGTAAAGGGTGGGAGCGACGCCGACCCACTCGCCGCCGAGCGGGAGCGGCTGGGCGCCATGCTCGACGACGTGCAGGGCCACATCGGCTCGATGGTCGAGAACCTCATGGCCTCACTGTCGGGCGAGTCGAGCGAGATCTACAAGGTGGGCCTGCATACCAACGCCCTGCTCGCCTCGGTGGCCGAGCTGCTGGTCGCATGGCGGCTGCTGCGTCACGCCGAGATCGCCTTTCCGAAGGTGGATGAAGCCCCGTTCTATCGGGGCAAGGTGGAGTCCGCACGCTGGTTCCTCAAGCTGGCCGCCCCCGAGGTCGCCGCCAGGCGTGCCGGCGCCGAAGACGAGGACGGTTCGCTGATGGATCTCCCGGTGGAGGCCTTCTAGAGCGTCGACCCTCCCCCGTAATTGAGACGCTCAGGGGTCATATGCCGGACCTGTGCAACCAAATTACAGGAGTGGAACACCGGATAACGTCAACCCGTGACCTCGGTGATGAACCCGTGACCCCTGCCATCTTTGCTTTGGTGGTCGTCCTCGTGGGCGTGTTCTTGCTGATCGTGGCCCTCGTCGTCTGGCAGGAGGCCAAGCGCCGGCCCAGCTATGAGCCACTTGAATACGTCGTCGAGGATGCGGTCAGACACGTGGAGGCCGGTCTCCAGGCCGAGGGCAATGACACCCTTCGCAAGCCGGACATCCGAAGGATTCTCGAGTGGGAGGTGTTCTACCTCCAGGGGCTGGCCCAGAAAGACCGGGGCAACCCGGTCGAGACCATTGCCGGGGGCCATCAGGCATCGATCGAGTACATCACCGAGCAGATCGCTTCCAAGCACGGTGTGTCCTACGCTCAGAAGGACGTAGAAGATGTGCTTCGATACGAGGCCGACTACCTGGTTCGGATCGGTGCGGTGGGTGAAGCCGTCGATCTCAATGGAGGTGAAGAAGAATGATGGTGCGCTGCGGTGCTTGCCGAACGCAGTTCGAAGTTGCGGGTGCAGGCCGATTCGCCTGCCCGGTGTGCGAATCGGTGAACGTGGTTAGGGACCCGTCCGGCGCTGCGCCCGACCTGGGCGGGTATCCGGCTGCTCCCAATGTGGTGGCCGGCGGTTCACCCCAGCCCCCGCCGCCTCCGCCACCCCCTGCCAACACTCCATTACCTCGGATCACCTGTCCCGAGTGTGCATTCACCTTCATTGTCGGCGACATCGCCGTTGCTATCTGTCCGAACTGCGAGGCCGAGGTAACGACGGGTCGCGGAGACGTCGAGGAGGAGTGAGCCGTCTGCCCCGATTCGAGGCCTATCGCTACCTCGGCACCAGGGACACCATGCGTTTTTACGACTGCGACGACGAGGACCAGTTTTCCGACCTGAGCTCCCGTGTGAAAGAGGAAGACCTCCTTGGAGCCAACCAGCTCCAGACCTTCGCTCCCGATACCCCAATCGAGGCACAAAACCGCTCCTACCGGCCGGTGTCGTACTCCATCGATTAGGTGGTGTCAGCTACTCGAAGCCCTGCGCTACCAGGTCGCCGATCTTCTTGCCCCGACCGTGGAAGAAATGGTCACCCGATGTGAGCACCAGGTCGATCTGATGCTGTTCGGCATAGGCACGCAGCGCCTCGCCATCGATCACCTGGTCACGGGTGCCGACCACCATCCGTTTCGGTCCCGGTGGCAGCTCGTCGGGCAGATTCTTGGCCGATGGGGCGATTGCCGAGTATGGAATCGAGTCGACCTGCTCGCCCAACCAATTCAAGACGACTCCGGCCCCAAACGACCAGCCGGAGAGATGCAATGGAAGACTGGTGCCTCGCATCTCGTCCACCGCAGCCGACACGTCGAGTTTCTCCGCCGCGCCGTTGTCGTGGCTCCCGGTGCTGTTCCCCGTGCCCCGGAAGTTGAAGCGGAGCACGGAGAACCCACGCTCCACCAACCTTGTCGTGACCGCGATCATCAGCGGAGCCATCATCGAGCCACCCTGGAGTGGATGTGGATGACAGAAGACCACTCCACCTGTCGGATTATCGGGCGTGTCCCAGCGGGCCTCGAGGGTCTCACCGTCAGAGGTCGTCAGCGTGATCCGCTCGTGTCTCATATGTACCCGACCAGGAACCAGACGGCAGCGGCGCCGATGATGACAAAGGCAAGAACAGCCGATGCGATGAGGAGCCAACGTGTCTGCATTGGTTTGGGGAGGGTAACCCCGGGCACAACTAGGCTCGGATCAGCAGTTACACCGAAAGGCACACAGGTTGCACGACATCGTCATAGTCGGCGGCGGCCCGGGCGGATACGCCTCCGCTCTGTACGCCCACAACTTCGGACTGTCTGTGGCGCTCATCGTTGACGAGCGCCCCGGCGGGACCTGCCTCATCAGAGGTTGCATCCCGGCCAAGCAATGGCTGCATGTCGCCGACGTATTCAGCACGGTCTCCCACGCCGCCGAGTTCGGGGTCATCACCGAACAGCCCAGCCTCGACTGGGGTGCCGCACTCGCCCGGAAGAACCAGACCGTCGAAGGCCTGGTCAGGGGATTGGGCGGGCTTCTGAAACAGAAGGGCGTCGAGGTCATCACCGGGTATGGGCGTCTGACCGGCAAGGACAAAGTGGATGTGGAAACCGACGACGGCACTCAGACTTTCGAGGGTGGTTCGGTGATCCTGGCCACCGGCTCCCACGCACGGACTATCCCCGGTTACGACTTCGATGGGGAGAAGATCGTCGGCTCCGATCATGCCCTTGACTGGCCACAACGACCCGAGCGCGTCGCCATCATCGGCGGTGGGGTCATCGGCTGCGAGTTTGCGTCGTTCCTGATCGATGTCGGCACCGAGGTACACGTCTTCGAGGTGATGGATCAGATCCTCCCCGGCTCGGATGCCGAGGCGGCCAAGCAGCTCCAGCGTCAGCTCCAGAAGCGGGGGGTCAAGTTCCACATTGGGGTCGGCGTCGAAGCACCGAAGGTGGGCGACACGATCGTCGTTCCGTTCGGAGAGGAGAACGTCGAGGTTGACGTGGTCCTGATGTCGGTCGGTCGGGGCCCGAACACCGAAGGCGTTGGGTTGGATACGGTTTCTGCCGAGGTCGATCGCGGTTTCGTCAAAGTCGACTTCGACACCATGCAGACCGCCCAACAAGGTCTATACGCGGTGGGGGACATCGTCGCCGGCACGCCCCAGCTCGCCCACGTCGGATTTGCCGAAGCCATCGCCGCGGTGACCCATATCGCCACCGGTGAGACCCGCCCTGTGAACTATCAGGCGATTCCCCGAGTCACCTATACCCACCCGGAGGTGGCCGAGGTCGGGTTGACCCAGGCCCAGGCGGTGGAACGGGGACTCGACGTCGACGTGGCCAAGCACGCCTTCAATGGGATTGGACGGGCAATCATCATCGGGGACAATCAGGGCTTCGCCAAGGTGATCTCCGAAAAGGGTGGGGCCATCGTGGGCGCCACCGTCGTTGGCCCACAGGCGGGCGAACTGATTCACGAGTTGATGTATTCGGTGGGGTGGGAGGCTTTGCCCGACGAGGCGGCAGCCTTCATCCACGCCCACCCTTCCCTGTCCGAGGCAGTCGGCGAGACACTCCTGTCCGCCGCCGGCCGCAGTCTTCACTGAGAGGAGCGAGATTTGGCTACGACGGTATCGATGCCCCAGCTTGGGGAGACGGTCACGGAGGGAACGATCCTCCGTTGGGCGAAACAGGTCGGCGACACGATCAACGAAGACGAGGTCCTCCTAGAGATCTCGACCGACAAGGTCGACACCGAGGTCCCGTCACCCGCCGCCGGAACCATTCTCGAGATCTTGGTCAATGAGGGTGACACCGTTCAAGTGGGGACTCCACTGGTGATCATCGGCGAGGCCGGCGAAAGCACATCCGGCGGCGCCGAGTCCGAGGCCGCTCCTGCCGAAGATCAGCCGGAGGCAGCCGCCGAAGAGCCGGTGCCTGCGCCCGCGGAGCCGGCGTCGACCGAGCAGCCGGAGGCAGCCGCC
>CAZRID010000093.1:4429-9826 GCA_964600055.1 uncultured Acidimicrobiaceae bacterium | reverse complement strand
CGGCACCTGCCTTCTTGCTCAGCTCGGCCTTCTCGGCGGTGCCAACGGTGGTGAACACCTCGGCCCCGCGCAGCTTGGCGATCTGAGTCAGGAGAAGACCCACACCACCGGCTCCGGCATGGATCAGGCATATATCACCGGCGGCCAGCCGGTAGGTGTCTGTGCCGAGATAATGGGCGGTCAGCCCCTGGAGCAATACTGCGGCGACGGTGGCCACATCCATCCCCTCGGGGATCGGTATCGCCTTGTCGGTGGGCACCACATGTCTTTCGGCGTACGAGCCGAGCACATTGGTCCACCCCACCTTGTCACCAACCTCGAACTCTCTCACCTTCTCGCCAACTGCGACGACCGTGCCGGCGCCCTCCAGACCCGGAGTGAACGGTGGAGCGAGGTCGTAGAGCCCGACACGGTGATAGATGTCGATGAAGTTGAGGCCGGCCGCCTCGACTTCGACCAGGAGGTCGTCGGGGCCCGGTGACGGTTCAGCGACGTCGCTGAGGACCAGCTGCTCCGGCCCACCGAGCTCGGGTACGACAATCGCCTTCATTGCCTCTCCACCTTCCATCCTCGGGCCCGTAGCTCGTCTGCGATCAGCTCGTCACCCAGGTAGGACAAGTCGAGTGGAGCCGAATCAATTCCGAGACAGCGTTCCACGGGATCGCGGAGGGTTCTCGCCCATGCCTTTCCCTTGGCCTCGGCTTCGAGGCTGATTGTCGAGTCGGCATTGACCCGGTAGACACGGGCCGTGATCTGGGGATTGGCCCGGGATCCCCGCTCGCCGTAGACGAGGAGAACTGATCCCATGGGCACATCCTGGATCCCGCCGGCTGCCACGAACGGCCCTTCGAATGCCCATCCCGAGGTCTTGGCGCTGTCGACCGACTCCACGACCTTCGCCCAGTTCTTTTGACGCTCGTCCCCGACCAGGGGGATCTCGACGGCAACCAGCACCCTGTCGTCCATGCTCCGAGAGTATCTGAAGCGAGACGAGAGCCGCGATGCGACGTGTTTACGCTTTATCCTCGGCCCATGGCCAAGCTTCGGCTCTTCGCCAACCTACGTGAGATTGCCGGCACCTCGAGGCTCGACGTGCCTTCGGACACCGTGGGTGGCGTGATCGAGGCAGCGGCGGAGAGGTTTGGGCCCGAGTTCCGCCGCGGCGTCGAGACGTCTCGGGTCTGGATCAACGGCGAGGCGGCCTCGATGGAAGATCTGGTCGCCGAGAACGACGAGGTGGTCCTGATACCGCCGGTCTCGGGGGGGAGCCAAACAGCGACAACATTCTCGGCCGTCGATCTGGTCAGGTTCCTGCCGATCGCGATCGCGGTAGTCGCCATCCTCGCCAACACTCGGGGTCAGGAGATCTGGGCGGCAGCGCTGGTGGCCATCGCCGGAATCTGGGCCATCGATCTCGGATCCGCCTTCGCGGCGAGGCGGAAGGAATTTGCCCCTCTCGCCGTCGTGGTGACCGCCGCCGGATCGGCGATGGCCGCCCATGTCATGGGTGGTGCGGGCTACGCCCTGTCTGTGGGGATCGCAGTCGCCGTGGGCCTGGGCTGGGCGGTGGCCTTCCCACGATATCGCCAGGTCGATGTGTTCAGCCCGACGGTCATGGTTTCCCTGTTCGCAGGTTTGGGCTCGGCGTCACTCGTTCTCGCCCGATCGGCCCAGTCTCCTCAGGGAAGCGCCGTCGACGTCTTCCTGGTATCCGTAATCGTCGGCCTCCTCCTTGGTGCGCTCGTCGAGCGGTTGCCGGCAGTGCCCATGCTCGACCCCTACTCCGTGACCGCCATCGGGGCCATCCTCGCCGCCCTGGCGGCAGCCCTTCTGTGGGACCTGGATCTGGTCGGGTACCTGTTGGTCGGTCTTGGGATCGCGGTGACCCTGGTCGCCGGGCGTGGCTTCTCCTCGATGCTTAGGACGGGTCGGGTGGCGTTGACCGAGCGGCCGCCCGGGATGCTGATCTCGCTCGACGGGGTGGTGCTTGGTGCCTCGATCTACTACCCGCTGCTCCTGTTGATCTTCTGATTCTCAATATTGGGATCGTCGGGTTTGACTCGTCCGGATTCGCCGAGAACTACTCTAAGTCACCGTTAGTGGTTACGATTTCGGGCGATGGCTGCCAAGAGGACGCTCTTTCGCGTCGTGATGCTCCTCATCTTGATCGGCCTGCTGGCTCCGATGTTCCCCCTTCCCAGCGAGGCCGTCACCAAAACTCAGGTCAACGAGGCCTGTGCCGACTCGCGTGCAGCGCTCGACGATTACCGGGAGGCGCAGGGCGCATTCCAGGTCGCAGCTGAGGAT
The DNA here is from genome assembly GCA_964600055.1 of uncultured Acidimicrobiaceae bacterium. Taxonomy (GTDB): domain Bacteria; phylum Actinomycetota; class Acidimicrobiia; order Spongiisociales; family ZC4RG35; genus JARDZU01. The sequence continues at coordinate 7,519 of CAZRID010000093.1, read as the reverse complement.
TACGAGGGGGCTGTGATCGAGGTCGACCGGGTCGTGCGAAAGCAGGAAGCCGTGGACGGCTCGGTCACCAGCCACTCCGAGGAGCTGGAGCGGATCCAGGCCAAGATCGAGGAACAGGCCGTCGAGCTCTACATGAGAGGCGGGCTTTCCAGCCCCGGCATCATCTTCTCCGCCTCTTCGGTGGATGAGTACATGACGACATCCGAGTTCCTCACCGCCGCCGCCACCGGTGGCCAGGAATCGATCGGCGAGTTGATCGCGGCCCGCAGCGAGCTGGATCGGTTCCAGGGTCAGCTCGCCGACACCAGGGTGGAGCTGGAGGATGTCGAGGCACAGAAGCTCGACGCCAGGAACGCACAGGAGTCGGCGATGGAGGCGGAGCAGGCCGCCTACGCCAAGCTATCGGGGAGATGCAAGGAGCTCGCCGCAAAGTACGACGCCGAGCAGGCGGAACTGGCGGCCAGGGCCAAGCAGCGGGCCAGTGGCTCGGTTCAGGTCGGGTCCTTCATCTGCCCGTTCACGCCGGGACGGACCTCATTCATCGATTCATGGGGCTACGCCAGGTCCGGTGGCCGAGCTCACAAGGGGACGGATATGTTCGCCGCCTGGAACGAGCCGATGTATGCGGTGACCGATGGCCGTGTGGCGGTGGGCAGCAGTGGTCTGGGTGGTCAGACCATTTGGCTGCTAGGTAACAACGGGATCGGTTTCTACTACGCCCACCTTTCCGGGTTCAACGTTTCATCCGGCGCGACCGTGAGCCAGGGTCAGACGATCGGCTTCAATGGAGACTCTGGGAACGCCCGCGGAGGCTCGCCCCATCTCCATTTCGAGATCCATCCCGGAGGGCGCGGGTCGGCTGCGGTGAACCCGTATCCAACCGTGGCCTCGGCCTGCAGGTAACGTTGGCCACGTGAGCGAGCACAGACGCCGGATCGACACCGTCCTCGAGCCCGAGTATCTCGAAGACCTCACCGAGATCGATCTCGACGAACTGCGACAGCGGCGGGAGACGGCCGAAGACGTTGAGACTCAGATCTCCTACTACCGCCGTCTTCTCCACGGGAGGACGGATCTGCTCAACTTCGAGCTGCGACGTCGCAGCGGTGACGAGAAGCGGACTTTGTTGGAGGCGCTGCCCGAGATCCTCGCTTCCGGCATGGTCCTCGGCGACGAGCCCAATCTCCGTCACATCGAGACCATGCCCCCGCTTCCGACTACCACGGGCCGCCGCCTCATCGACAAGATCATGGACGACGGGGTCCTCACCCAGCTTCCCGAGCTGAGCAATGAAGAGCTGAGCGAGGCCATCGAGCGGCTGGAGGAGGTCGAGACCCAGTTGTCGGTCCAACGTCGTCAACTCCACTCGGTCATCGACGCCCTTCAAGAAGAGATCATCACCCGGTACCGGAGTCAGCAGGGCGAAGCCCAGGTCACTGGCTGAGCTTTGCTCGCAGCAAGGACCCGATCGGGTCTTGTCGAGACAATCCACGACGGAGCCGTCGCTGTCGTCTCCGCTGACGGTCACCTCGTCGCACATTCCGGTGACATCGACCGGCCTTTCTTTCTCAGGTCCGCCGCCAAGCCGTTTCAGGCAGCCATCTCCCAACAGGAAGGGGCCGTTCTTGAGCCAGTGGAGCTGGCGATGGCATCTGCCTCCCACGACGGCGAGCCGGTCCACGTCGCCCTTGTGGAGTCGATGCTCTCCACCGTGGGTCTCGACTCCTCGGATCTCGGCTGTCCTCCTGACTGGCCCCTGTCCGTGGCGGCCACCCGTCGTCATCACGCGCTCGGCCGGGACAGGGCGCGGCGGGTCTGGCACAACTGCTCGGGCAAGCACGCGGCCTGGCTCAGGGCCTGCCGGTCGCGGGATTGGCCCATCGAGGGCTATCTCGCTCCCGAGCACCCGCTACAAACCAGGATCGCCGGGTTCGTCACGGAACTGGGTGAGTACCCGGTTGCCCCGGTGGGGGTCGACGGTTGTGGGGCGCCTGTGCTCCGTACCACCACGAGGGTGATGGCGCTTCTCTATGCCCGTCTGGCGACCTTGCCCGACCTGCGGGAGGTCTTCATCGCAATGCACCGCTATCCGGCTCTGGCCTCGGGCACCGGCAACGGTGACGCCTCGGTGGCGACCGCAATCAACGCCGTTGCCAAGCGAGGAGCGGCCGGCTGTGCGGGGGTGGCCATCGACAACCGACTGGGCATCGCGGTCAAGTCTTGGGACGGGACACAAGCAGTTGTCGACTCGGCAACGGTGGCCACCCTCGCTGCCCTCGGTGAGCTGGCTCCCTATGCCTCCGAGCAGCTCATTTCGTTGGCCCAACCACCGACCCTTGGGGGTGAGCAGCCGGTTGGGCAACTCGTATCGAGACTCGAGCTGCAATGGTCATGAGAGAGACACTTGAGCAGCGGATCAAGGGCTGGCTCTCCGACCCCGACTCCAGTGTCGAGTACGCCGAGGAAGTGGAGGGCCGGTGGGCGGTGAGGATGCGCCAGGAGACCAGGGATGCGACCACGGTGTGGTTCACGGTTGGGCAGCGGAGTCTTGAGTACGAGGCCTATCTGCTGCCTGCCGAAGAGGGAACGGCCGAGCTCTTTGGCCAGGCCCTTATGAGGAACATGCGGTCGTGGCGCGCCTTCTTTGCCCTTGATGCCGAGGGCGGTTTGGTGCTCAGGGGACGGCTTCCCCGACCTTCGGTGACCGACCTCGAACTGGATCTGGCGTTGGGGGAGATCTACGAAACGATCGAGGTCAGCTTCATGCCTTTGCTCCGCGCACTGATCGCAGGTCGCGAAAAGTCCGGTTAGAAACTTGTGAACACGCCCATGTGGACAAGCCCTGTGGAAAACCCCGTTTCCTGTTGGTAACCCTGTTTTCTCGACCCTGGGGCCCCGGTTCGACGATTGTCTGTGTTGTTTGACGATTCGGTGACGTCGGATCCGAGGTCGTTGATTACCGGGTGCGAAACACGTACATTCGCCTTTGCGAACGCCCGAGAGGCAAGCCAGAGAACCGTCCGTTCGGGGAAGTGCGGAGGAGGCTCTGGAAGGTCACTCGGGCGTTTGCTTTCCTTACTGCTGGCCGAC
>CAZRID010000093.1:0-4329 GCA_964600055.1 uncultured Acidimicrobiaceae bacterium | reverse complement strand
CTGGCCGACCGGCGTCTGTTCGGCCGACGAGAAGGCTGATGTCGGGATCAGTGAACGTGACTCCCCTGACCACGAGACACGTGTCGTCTTGGAGACCCACGGACGAAGTCGGCCAGCATTAAGACTGACACAACTGGAAGTAGCGGTTGGCTTCGACACAGGACTCACCTGGGGTGACCGGCTTGTCCGGGGGCACGATCAAGGTTGTGGTGGTGGTCGGTGGGATGGTGGTCGTGGTCGCTGCGGGCGCCGGCTCGGTGGTCTTCGGGCTCGAAGACGCGGTGCTCCCGGGGGTGTCGGCAGCGGTGGTGGTGGGATCGGCGGGTGGTTGTGTCGTCGTCGGGCTGGAGGTCGACCCCTTCTTCATGAAGACGACGGTGACGTACAGATATCCGTCGCTGCTCCCGGTTCCGATCCCGACGTAGTTGTAGTCACCGAGGATGTTCTTCTTGTGCCCGGACGACTCCATGAACGCCTCGTGGAGCGATGACGGGCTCTGACCACGACCCACGTTCTCGCCGATCTTGTCCCAGCCCGTTCCACCGGCCGCACGCAATTCGCCCTCCCCGGAGTGAAAGATGTCTCCGGCATCCATCATTTCCTGGGTGTGGTTGCGGGCGTGTGAGCGGAGACCGCCCTCGACCTGCAACGGGGCCAGGCCTTTGGCCTCCCTGGTCGCATTGATCTTGGCGAGGAACTCACCCTCGGTGCCGGAGTCGGCACCTGCCGACATGCCGATGCCGAAGAAGACAACCGAAGCCACAAGCACCAATGTCAGCCAGCGCGTTTTCCCCATGTCTGGGGTTATCGGCCAGGTCGCGAAGTCCCTTTAGAAGCCGAGTTAGGCCCATAGACCCCCCGCCCGAGTCACCGTTGTCCGACCTAGCCACGCGGCGGAAGCTCCGGCCGACCGGCGTCTGTTTGCCCGAGACCGTGAAACCCAGGTGCTGGTTCACCCGCAGAGCAGTGAGGGTTGGTCTCGGGCAAAGTCGGCCGGCAATAAAGTCAGATCCCGAACATCACCTCGCGCAGACTGATCACACTCGACTCCAGGGTGTCGGGGTCGAGACGCATCGAGCCCAGCCGGAGACCCTTCATCCCCTCGCCGCTGTTGGTCATCACCCGCAGGCCGTCGTCCTCGTTGCTGAGGATGCCCAGGCCGAGACATCCGCCGCCCTCATCCTGGACTCCGACGAGCACATCGTCGAGACGACCGAGGTTGAGGCCCATGGGGAGGGTGGGGGCGAAGACGGTTGGCCGCACCTTCCATCGTTCCAGGGGTGGGGCCAGGGCACGGGCGAAGGCCTCGGTTCGTTTGTTGGCCCGCTCGTCGGGAGAGAGTGGGTTCAGGTTGGGATCGGTAGGAGTGACGGTGACGTCGATTCCGAGGAAGCGGCGAAGCATCCCGACCACGGGCTCCATCTCGCCGCCACGCTGCAGCGCGACCACCTTGTCAGGACGGCACAGTTCGGCCTTGTGGTATTTGAGGGTCTCGCCGGCCACCCCGGAGACCACCGCCGTCGTGTCGAGGATGACCAGGTCGGCGAGTCTGCGCGCCTGGTCGACCATTGCCGCGGTGGCCACCACCTGCTGTAGGACGAGACGTGCCGGGGTGATGGTCCCCACGAAATGGAGCTTGTCCGGATTTCGGACGTCGTCGATGTCCTCAACCGACCGCAGCACCTTCAGGCCGACACAGGCCGGTGGGCCCACCGTCGAGTTTCCGACATCGGCGTCGACCAGGGCGACCGTGCGACCGGCAGCCAGGGCGAGTCGTGCCGCCTGGAGGGCAAGCGTGGTCTTCCCGGTGTCGACACTCCCCACGAGCATGGCCATGTTGGCTCTGGAGACCTCCCGAGCGATGGCGTCGTGGCTGGTCTCGTTCATAGCGGCAATATAGGTGGACCGGCGTTCCGACCGGACCCGCGGTGGTGGCTACCGTCGCACAACGCACCACGCCCAACGCACCATGCAATGACACTCCCCATCAGCTTTCTCTCCGACTTCGGTCTTGCCGACGAGTTCGTCGGGGTGATACATGGTGTCCTGGCCAAGTTGGCGCCCGAGTCCAGGATCATCGATGTGGGGCACGCCACGCCGCGGGGGGATGTGAGGGCGGCCGCCCTGGCGTTGACCCGTGCGATCCAGTATCTGCCCGAGGGTGTCGCGTTGGTCGTCGTCGACCCCGGTGTCGGCTCCGAGCGCAAGGCGATCGCCGTGCAGACCGCTTGGGGCTATTTCGTCGGGCCGGACAATGGTGTCCTGTCACCGGCGGTGGCGATGATGGGCGGAGCGTCGAGGATGGTGTCCATCGAGAACCCCGAGGCCCGTATCCCATCCCCGGGTGAGACCTTCCATGGCCGTGACGTGTTCGCCCCGGCCGCAGCCCTGTTGGCGTCGGGGGAGTCATCGATCGAAGAGCTGGGACCGGACCTGGGGCCCGATGCGGTTCAGCCGCTGTTGCTCCCCCTTCCCGAGACCGAGGGCAACATCGTCACAGGCGAGGCCTGGTGGGTGGACGGTTTCGGGAATGTCCAGACCAACATCGGCCCCGACGATCTCGCCGCCCTCGGGCTGGCTCCCGGCTCGGTGCTGACGGTCAAGGTCGGCGCCACGCTCCATTCCATCACGTGGGTGAGCTCGTACTCAGACGTCGGGCCGGGCGAAACGCTGCTCCACGTCGACTCGGCGGGTCTCATGGCCATAGCGGTGAGAGACGGGGCGGCCGACGACGAGCTAAATCTGTCGTCGGGCGTTGCGGTCACCCTGGCTGGGAGAGGATCGTCAGCAGCTGGATGACTCCGGCAACTGCGATCAGGACGAGGAGGATCACAAGGACTATGGCGGTGACGGGTCGCACTGGCCGCACGATGGTATCCAGTCCTGGCTTTGGTGAATCTGGGCTGCGCCGGCGACGTGTCTTGCCCTCGATACCAGGAGGCGCGTGATGGGGCCCCCGCAGAGCGGGGGCCCCATCTGCATGAAGGAGAGTGCCGTTACCGTGGGGCGGGCTGGGAGGCTATCCGTTCACACCTTGGACGAACGTGCCCATGGCATGAGGGGAACGGTTGACCCTCCTTCCTGCATGCGCCCACATTATCGGTCACTCTGAGTGGTTACTTGAAACATTTCGCGTTCGAGTTCCTGACCCGGCCCGGTTGTCACCTCTGCGATGAGGCCCGCCCACTGGTCCTGGCGGCTGTGCAGACGGCCCATGGAATGGTCCAGGAGGTGGATATCGACACCGACGACCGCCTGCTCAAGGAGTACGGGATGAGAATCCCGGTCCTGCTGACGCCGGACGGTGAGGTGATCGCCGAGGGCAAAATCGATGCCCGTTCGCTGCGGAGAAGCCTCAGACAATTCGGAAGGCGAAGAACCGACGGCTGATTTCCTCAGCCAGTGGCTGCGGCGCCTGCCTCGGCGCCACTCTCGGTGGTGGAGGTCGTCTCCCTCTCCTCGGCCGGCGCCTCCTCACCGGGGACTTCGTCGCCCGGTGTTCCGCCCTCGCCACCTTCCTCGCCCTCGGCCGGGCCCAGACCGCAATCGATGAGGGTCTGCGCGGGGTCGGCGCCACCAAACCGCACCCGCTCGAAGGCGACCACGGAGGCGAGTTGCTCCTCGCTGAGCTTGGTGGCGAACTCTGGCATCCCCCCGTTGATCGCCTTGTTCGAATCCCCGTACGTGCTCTCGCCGGCGGTTTGGAATCCCTGGGATCCCAATGCGACCCATTCGATGTGATCGATGCAGGAACCGAAAGTGGTCACGACGCCGCCGAATGCGGGACCGACCCCCCCACCGCCATCGGCGCCATGACACCCATCGCAGTCGCCCGGGGCGGCCAGGTAGATCGCCTCACCCTGGGCGAGGAAGTCGGCGCCACCACCACCCACCCCCGAACCGGTGAACTCGGAGCCGTCGCAGTTGACGATCGCGCCAGTGACCACATCGGTCTGTAGCTCGGTTGCCTCGCCGCAGGTGTCGGTGGCCGAACCACCTAGGGCGAAGAGGGCGAAGGCGGGGATGATCAGCATGACGGCGGCAAGCCATCTCGGTACGGCGAGATTCATCCGCTCCCGTATCCCGGCGGTGGGGACGGTGACCACCTCAGGCAGGTTTGCCGCCTCGGCCGCTGTCACCTCGGCCGGGATCGGTGAGCGGGAAACAACTGCGGGGGGACCGGTCGTTTCTCCGCCGGAGGCGGGGAGGGCGGTCTGTTCGCCGGCCGACGGGGGTGCAGAAGCGGCCTCCTCGACAACAGTCTCCTCGGCTGCGGGCTCAGGGGTCTCCGCGGCCGGCGTCGCCGACTCGGCGGGCGGGGACGCAGCG
>CAZRID010000092.1:0-9857 GCA_964600055.1 uncultured Acidimicrobiaceae bacterium | reverse complement strand
CAGCGGCGTCGAGGGCCGGCGAGACCGCGCAGCTATTTGGGCGACGGGCCACTAGTCCGCTGGATCGACCGCTCTACTCCACGTAGAGGGTGTTGTCGCGTTCGACAACCCGGCCCCGGCCCAGCGGCAACACCAAGGTCAGGGCTTTGAGGGCGGTGCCGAGGCCCGGGATCTTGGCGTAGAAACCTTGAGGCCCGCTCACCATCCTGCCCGTTCGCACGTCGTACTTGGAGCCGTGCCACGGACACACCAGACACCCGTCATCGTCGATGCTGCCATTGGCAAGGTCGGCGTAGAGGTGCCGGCAATGACGAGTGACCGCAAACAACTCTCCCTCGGAGTTGCCGACGGCATACCGGCCGGCTCCTTTCACGGTTCCGGGAGTCAGCTCAGACGTCGGCCCCACTTCGACTTCGTCAGGCATAGCGTCAAACTCCTTTGGAAGCTCCCCGAGAGCTGAGCCTAATGCCGGTCGATACCGGCACACACACCAGTCTCCAGAGGGGTAGGGTCGATCGGGACAGCTCTCGAGGGCAGTACGCATGGGGAACAACGTCGCCGCCGACGAACTCCGATTTGTCGCGGGTTGGCGCCATATCCTCACCCCGGTTCCATCCGCCAGCCCTGACCCTGACCTCACCGTGGACATCCTCCGCCCCGACGACCTGGTGGCGCTGACCGTCTCGGGCTACGACGTCGCGTTGGTTGCCGGAGATGCCGCCGCTCTGCGCCCGACATCGGCAACCGCCAAGCTGGTCGTCGGCTTCTCCTTTCAGCATCTCGGCGAGCGCGCCATCTACGAAGGGCTCGCCCCGGTCCCGGCCGACATGGATCCCACCGTCCCTCCGCCGTTCGACCCGAACCCCCCGCCTGTAGACGCCCACGGGAAGCAACCCGATGGCGAAGGGGCCAGGCCTCAACCCCCGATCGAAGCGCTTCCGGCGCGGGCATCCCGTCTCGTCTTCGCCTTCCCGGAAGGCGAGGAGATCCCGTTCTCCACCTCAGGGTTCCTCGAGGCGATGCGTCGTCTCCCCCTTGTGGTCCATCCGCTGGCCAAGCCGCGTGCCGGGGCGATCCGGGTGCCGCTTTCGGGCCCGATCTTTCATCTTCCCGGAGGCGTGGTCGCGGTCCGGGGAGAAGCAGGCCTCGTCTTCACCAGAGAGACCTCGCGCACCGCCGCACCGACCATGAGCCGCTCTGCCGCCTTGGCCACCAGGGCGCGCGACATGCGCCGGATTCGTGACACACTCACCTCTGTCAGCGGGATCGCGGTCCGTCTCGATGAAGCACTGATCCCCGGAGTGATCGCAGGGCCCGGGCTGATCCGACCCGACCGCCCTATTCCCATACCCAATCGCCCCAAGCTCAGCCGCCCCACGGGGACGCTGGAGACTTCGATCGCCGCCCCCTTCCGGCTGGAGATCTCGCCCAGTGACCAGGGTGGGTGGGCGCATTCCATTGTCCCGGTATCGGCCGAGGACGCGCCACACCGCATCGAGTTGTGGCACTCCCGGCTCGGAGTCCGGGTCGAGGGCGGAGACGAACTGAAGGTGGATGAGCGCTCATCGGAGCAGCGGATCATCCGGGCGGTCTGGGCCCGTGACCGTGAAGCCGACCCCGACTGGCCGACCACAAGGGTTGCCACCCACAACGACCTGCCTTTCCGCATGTCTCTCGACTCAGCAGACCGGCACATGTTGGTGCGGCAGAGCGCCGAGAGCTGGGTGGGATCCACCGGCAGATCGATCCGCCCCGAGCCGGTCGACGTCACCGCTCTATGGCTCTCGAGTCTTGGCGCTTGGCTCGATCTCCACGGGGAGTGGGACACCCTCCCCTACACCTCGGGCAACGATCCTATGTCGGCGATTCTCTCCTGGGACCACGTGGCACCGATGGGCCGGGACCAGTACGTTCGGGTCACCTATCCCGGGTACCTGTTCCCATTCGGTCACCGGGCGACTCTGGTCAAGCTGACCGAGCGGAAGATGAAGGACGTCTCTCCCTCCATCGCCGGTCTCTACCAGAGGAAGTTCCTGGTGGTTGGAGAGCCGGTTCGCTTCTTCGAACAGGCGGACCTGCCCTTCGACGAGGTACGGCTGGCGCCGCTGATCACCCCCACCCTCTCCCCCGACCCCGGCTCCGGCCAGGACTCCTTCTTCTTCCCGAAGGTCGGAGGGCAGCCCTTCCAGTTCATCCTCCATTGCGTCGATCGCGAAGGCCGTCGGGTGCGTCTTCTGGCGCCGCTCCTCTGGGTGGCGGACCACTATCGGCCCTTCGGCGACGTCGACAACTTCTATGTCACCGACCACCCTCACGGCGTACCTGACGTTCCCGCATTTGGCCAAGAGATTGCATACGCACCCACCGCGAAGGGTGGGGACACGATGCTTCCCACCAACCAGCTCCTCTTCCTAGGCACCGCCGGCGAGGGCTCTTCGATCCCCCGTCTCGACCGCGCAGATGTCCTTATCCCCGCCGTCGAACAACTCTCCCCGGTCGGCGAGATTCCCATCTCCTATGCCACCGCCTATCTGGACCACGGTTTCGGGGGCGCGTCCAACACCGGCGAGGTGTGGGCTCAGGTGAAGGGGGCGGCCCCGGAGCTCGTCTTCGGTGAAGGTGGGGCCGGGTCGGACAAGGCGGGAGGCTTCATGCAGCCCAACCTGAAGATCGACGGGCTGTCGAGAATCCAGGGGACGGTCGGCGACGTGGTCTCCACTGCAACCGGCGGCTTCGACCCAACCGCCTTCCTTGCAGGCCTGGACCTGCCCAAGCTGTTCGGGATCGTCCCGCTGCTCGACCTCTTGGAGGCGGTCGGGGTCGACCTCGACGACGCCCCCAGCATCGTCTCCGAGGCGCTGGAACGCATCGAGGCTTTCATCGCCGACCTGGAACGGGCAAAGGCAACCGTCGAGGATGCCGTCGCCGATGCCCAGCGGCTCGTGGACCGTGCCGTGGACAAGGCCGCCGAGCTGCAGCAACAGGCCCAGCAAGCTCTCTCTGACGCCCAACAGCTCCAGACCGATGTCACCGCTGCCGTTGACGACATCCTCGACCAGCTCGAGGCCCTGCCCAACGCCACCAAGGCGGCCATCGACAACGCCCTGGCCAACCCGCTCCAGGCCCTTCGTGACGCCATCGACGACATCGAGGAAGTAGCCCCGCAGCTGCCCCCGTTGGTGCGTCAGCAGCTCCTCGGGCTGGCCGCCACCTTGCGCAGTGTTTCCGACGCCGCCGATCTCATCGACGATCTGTTCAACTTCCTCAACGGGCTCGCGGGCGGGTCGATCGAGGCCAACTTCCGGTTCGAGTGGGCCCCGAAGATGAAGTCGTGGCCCGATGACGTCGACCCGGTGCTCGAGCTCCAGCCGGACAGCTTGGTCCTCGCCGTGGAAGGAAAGGCCAGCGGCAAGGACGGCATGCAGGTCGAGGCCCTCGCCGAGCTGCGTGACTTCACCCTGCACCTTCTCCCGGGAGCCGAGCTGGTCAGGTTCAAGTTCGACCACCTCTCGTTCCGCGCCGGGTCTTCGGGCAAGCCCGATGTCGATGTGGTGCTCAACGACATCGAGTTCGTCGGCATCCTCGGCTTCATCGAGATCCTGAAGGACCTGATCCCCTTCGACGGGTTCTCCGACCCGCCATTCCTCGACGTCACTCCCGAAGGCTTGACCGCCGGTTTCACCCTCGCTCTCCCGAACGTCGCCGTCGGGGTCTTCAACCTGTCCAACATCTCCCTGGGCGCCGACGTCGAGGTGCCGTTCCTGGGCAAAGAAGTGACAGTCGGGTTCAATTTCTGCACCAGGGAACGCCCCTTCACCCTGGCCGTCCTCTTCATCGGGGGAGGCGGTTGGTTCATGCTCCGCCTCTCCCCGGATGGGCTGGACGTCCTCGAGCTGGGGCTGGAGGCGGGGGCGATCCTGGCTGTCGACTTCGGGGTCGCCTCAGGGTCGATCTCGGCGATGATCGGGATTTACATGCGGTTGGAGGCCGACGAGGGGTCCCTGGCCGGCTACTTCCGGCTGAGAGGAGAGGTCGATGTCCTTGGTCTGATCTCGGCGTCGATCGAGCTCTACCTGGAGCTCCTCTACGAGTTCGATACCGGGAAGATGGTGGGCAGGGCCTCGCTGACGATCGAGGTCGAGGTGCTGTTCTTCTCCACCTCGGTCACCATTGAAGCGGAGCGGCGTTTCGCCGGTTCCAACGGGGACCCCAACTTCCTGGATGTGATGGGTCTCGAGCCCGACGGCACATCACCCGCATGGTCCGAATACTGCCTCGCCTTCGCGGGAGCTTGAGTCATGGTCACAGAACGCTTCACAGTCGTCGCCCTTCCCCACTCGAAGGCAGCCGACGCCGACTTCCATGTCTCGTTGTTCATCGCACCCGAGTTGACCCCCGACAAGCCCGAGGGGCGGCTCGACCAGTTCGAGCACTTTCTCCATTGGGTGAAGGCTCTGGAAGACGGCGCCGTCATCGTGTTGTCCGACCAGACGGGCGAGATCGAGACGACCCCTTTGCTAACTGTGCTCGACTCGACGGCATGGGACGGCGTTTTCCCGCCGGACACTCCGGTGCGTGGGCCCAAACCGCCGGAATGGTCCGAGCGGCATTGGCGAACCTTCAACGCCACCGGGGTCCACGACACCGGCAAAGCCCTGCATCTGCTCGCCCTCTTCACCAGTCCCACCTCGCCCCCGCTGCCATCCGCCCATCCGTTACAGCGGCTGATGGCTCAATTCTTCGGCAGCCTCGACGTCCCCTGGGACGAGAGCATCATCACCCGGAGCCTCGACTTTGTCATCGGTGAGGGAGACGGTCAGGGCGGGCCTCCCCGACGGGTGCTCCCGCTGTCCAGCATCGAAAGGAACATCGCCGCCACCGACCCGATGACCGGGGCATTGCTGGAGATTCACCGCGCCCGCCGCTTCTACGAGCGGCCGGAGTCGAAACTGGCCTATCAGGAGCGACCTTCCGAGAACCCGGTGGTGACCCCGCTGCCGAGACCCGAGCCCGACTTCCACGAGCGCTGCGGCTTCGTCGCCGACCACCCCGCGTTGCAACGTCGCCTGGGCCTGGTCATCGACCTCGTCGTCGATGACCCGTCGCGGCTGGCAAAGAGCACAATCCTGTCGGCCGAGATCAAGCTGGAAGACGATCCTGCCCTCTATCGGACGACCCAGACCCAATGCCGTGTCATCGGCGACGACTTGGTCACTGTTGCCTCCTCGAGCGACTGGCACGACGGAGCGCTGCGGCTGGGCGACACCGACACCTTCGCCCTGCTCGACATGGATCCTGACGGCACCGCCCTCAAGGTCGACCGGTTCGTGTGGGAACTGCCCCGGCTCAGCGGGATCGAGGAGAACGGCGATCCGGTCCATGCCGCCCCCACCGCATTGCGTTCCGTCGGGTTCACCATCGCCCGCCGACAGAGGGCCTTGACCACCCAGGATCGGATGGACCGCCAGCATGAGATCGCCGCCAAGATCGACGGGCTCGACGCACCACTGCTCGACACCGAGGACGTCACCAGGGGCATGCGGGTCGAGGTGTGGGACGACGAAGCCGAGGCATGGCATAGCCTCCACGCCCGTCGCATTGACGCAGAGGTCCACGACGGCAACGTCATCGTGAAGGACCTCGCCGAGGAGGGCTTCGTCCAGGGCACCACCGCCACCGAGACCGTGGGCGCCGAAGACAGCCCGGTGCACGTCCATGAGGCGATGTTCGGCTGGGACGGATGGAGTCTGGCTGCTCCCCGGCCGGGGAAACGAGTTCGGCACGAGGACGGCGACGAGATCGTCGAGGACACCAAAGTCGATCCCGACCCGGTGACCCCGCTGGTGGTGACCAACCAGGTCGAACCGGGCACCCTCCCCCGACTCCGCTACGGCCGGTCGTACGCTTTCCGGGCCTGGGCTGTGGACCTGGCCGGGAACAGCCGACCCCACGCCATCGGGCCGGCTCCCACTCCCGACGACGCCACCATTTCGGCTGTTGGGGCGATCCTGCCGACGGCGCCTGCCACCTCCAATGCCGATCTGGTCTCGGTCTTGCGAGGAGCGGCTGCGGCCCAGGTCATCGAGAGCCGCACCCGAGCGCCCGGCGCCGAGCTTGACCCCGGCGACCTGTTCTCGGAGCGTATGCCGGGGGCGGTGCTGGGACGGCTGCGAGAGCGCCGCCCCTCGCCTCCGGTGACCCGGGCCGGTGTGGATCGGGCGACGGTGGTCGATCGTGCCTTCGGCGACGCCGTGCTCGATGAGCACCAGCCCTACGTTGTGGGAACCGCCGTCTTCGACCCCAGGGTCGTGGTACGGCCGGGGTTGGGTGTGCCCACCCTCGAGGAAGTCGCCACGGTCAGCCCGTTGCGCCCCTTCCTCCGCTGGGACCCGGTGCAGCCGCCGGTTGTCGTAGCCAGACACCAACTCACCGCGGGAGAGTCGCTGCGCCAGGTTGTGGTGCGGTCCGGTGTCACCCAGGACCGGGAGACCCTGGAGATCACGATCATCCCGCCCTCCGCCTACGCCGCCGAGTTCAGTGGGCTCGGCTACCGCCCTTCCAGTGAGCGGCACCTGGTCCCGCCGAAGACCAGCCAGAGCGAGGCCGAGTTGCACGGGGGTTTCGACCGCGCCATCGGCTCGACCGACTCCGATCGCCACAGGACGATGCTGGCGGTTGCGCTGCGTGAGGCGGGCGCCCTCTTCGACATCGACGTCCCTTCTCTGGACGACGCCCACGTCCGCGACCCGCAACAAGGCATCGCACTGGCCAGCGACCCGACCGTGCCTCTGTCCGAGCGCAAGACCCTGCCTCTGTCACCTGGCGAACCACCCGCCCCCGGCCAGTACGTGGTCCACGATGTCGATGTGCTGGCCATCCCCTACCTGCCAGACGTCGCCGCCGAGGGAATATCGCTCGTCTTCCCTGATGCGGGACGAGATCGCAACATCCCGTTCCCGTTCGGGACCGAAGGCTTCACCGCGGCATATCGAGGCAGGTGGCCCGAGCCGCGTCCCTTCCGTCTCCAGCTGCATGGCTCGGAGCGGCTGGAAGGACGGCTGGCGGGCAACGAGCTGCGGGTTGGGCTTCCGCCCGGCGACGTGCAGCGGTTCCGACTGTCCTCGTCGATCTCCAAGGTCGATCTCGACCTGTTCGGGCTGTGGCGGATCCTCCCCGAGATCCTCCGCACCCACCCCGACATCGTCGAGGCCGCCGCCGACGGCTGGCTGTGGGCCCTAACCCCCTTCGACGAGATGACCCTGGTCCACGCAGTGCCCCGCCCGCTGGAGGTACCCAGGCCCACGGCGCTGACCCCGGGCAGACCCGGCCCCGGAAGCACCGATGTCACCTTCTTCGGCGCGGTCGACATCCACGGGCCGAGCACCGAGCAGCTCACCGCTGAGGCTTCCTGGGTCGATCCGGTCGACGACCTGTCTCTCTCCGGCCCCAGTGAGCAGCAGCACGGTGGGGTGGCGTTCACGACCCGGGTTAGGGAGGAAGAAGACCTTGCAGTCCTGGCCCCGACACCGGATCCGCCGGTGCCCGACGTGCGGCTGCCGGTGCCCGGTTTCGGGCCGGTCTGGGTCCACGGTGTCCGGCATCGGCTCGGCGACACCCGCCATCACACCGTCGACTACCGATTCCGTGCCTCCACCCGGTTCCGGGAGTATTTCGACGAAGCGGCGATCATCCCCGGCCCTCCCGGTCCCGATCTCCCGGTCGACGACGGCCAAAGTGTGGTCGGGCCAGTGACCACCCTCAATGTCCTTAGCTCGGCGCGCCCTGCGGCACCCATTGTCCATTCGGTCCTGCCGTTGTTCCGCTGGGACGAGGGCACCGAGCCTGAGCAGCCAGTGGCCATGCGTCGGCGGCGGCGGGCCGGGGTCCGCATCTACCTGGAGCGACCCTGGTACTCGTCGGGTGACGGGGAGCTGCTCGGCGTGTTGCTCGCCCCGGGCGGCAATGACGCCGCGTTGGGCACCCTGGTCAGCCAGTGGGGGTCGGATCCGGTGTGGGTCGGCCAGGAGGTCCCCAACCGGGCGATGTTCCTCGAGTTGGACAACCTCATGCGGACGTTTGGGCTGGATGATCGGCCCGGAGATGCACTCCCCGTGCTGGCTGCGGCGTCGTTGCCGCTGACCACGGCCCCAGGCTCACCGCATGTCGTGGTGCTCGGCTACAAGCCGCAGTACAACTCGGAACGAGGGCTCTGGTATGTCGACGTGGCCGTCGAGCCCGGCCCGAAGATGTGGCCGTTCGTCAGGCTCAGCGTGGCCCGCTTCCAACCGGACAGCATCACCGGCGCCCATCTCTCCGCCCCGGTGCTGTGCGATTTCGCCCAGCTGACTCCCGAGCGCACCGCCAGTGTCAGCCGCACCGACGTCCGTCATGTGCGGGTGGTCGTTTCCGGACCGGTCGGGGTGCGCAACCCACCGCCGGCGGCCCAGATCGACACTGGAGTCTTCCCACGGAACCCACGCGAGCTCGCCGACTGGGTGCGAGTGAACCGGCTGATGGTGGCCCGTCTCCAGCGTCGTGACCCCGACATCCCGACCGATCTGGGCTGGCAGACAGTCGATGTTGTCGAGCTCGACGTAAAGGGAACCGGCAGCAACACTTTCGAGGCCGCCTGGGTGGGAAGCCTCGAGGCGCCGATCAACATTCCGCTCCGCCGGCCGGGCAACCTCCCCAACTGGCGGGTCACCATCGAGGAATGGGAGCGGCTCCCCGGCGACCCGGCCGATCTCGGGTTCGTCGGTATTGCGGCGCCACCACCGGTATGGGAGCAGCGGCTCGTCTACGCCGACTACATCGGTCTCTGACCAAGCTGCGCCATTGTCCCCTGTGCCACGGGAGGACCGTCCGAACAGCGGCTCGACCACCCGACCATACCGATCTCCGACCCAGAAGCGCCTTTGCCCCCCAGCCCAGCGGGAGGACCGACCGACCAGCGGCACGTCCAAGCCGACCACACCGGTCCCCAATCCAGCAGCCGCATTGTCCCCTTGCGCAGCGGGGGGACCGTCCGAGCGCAGCGAGGGCGAGGGGGTCATTCCCCGGCCAACAGGTCCAACAATTGGTCGCCGTAGGCGTCGAGCTTGGCGGGTCCGATCCCTGGGACATCCAGCAGTGCCGTCTCCGTGCTCGGACGCATGGCTGCCATCGCCTCCAGGGTGCGGTCGTTGAACACCACATAGGCCGGGACCCCTTGGGCCTGAGCCTGACCCAGTCGCCAGGTCTTGAGCCGTTCGACGAGGTCGGGGTCGGCGGGACCCCCACCCGGAGTCAGCCGCCCCGAGACACCGGCCCGGGTGACCTTCTCCCCCCAGGGCAGGGCCATGACAGCGCCGGTCTCAGCCAGCTTGACCAACACCCCGGTGGTCAGGATCTCATCGACCGTCCCCCGGTAGCCGCCGCTCACCGTGACCGCCTCCCCCACCGACACGAACACGGCGTCAGCCGGGACCTTGCTCGGCTTCAGGTCGGTCCGCGCCGCTGGAGGCTCCACCTCGATGGGGGCCGTCCCGTCGAGCTCGGCGAGGAACCGCGAGGGCCGGTCCTGATCGGCGAGGATGGTCACCGACCTTCGGCCCCGAGTCATGGCGACATGGAAGACCCGACGTTCCTCTTCGATGTCGTCGGACAACTCGTGGGGCATCGTGCCTCGGTCGGCCCCGAACACCAGAACGTGATCCCACTCCAGACCCTTCACCCGATGCACAGTGGACAGGGTGACCCCGTCGGGGGAGGTCGGCGCCGCCAGCCGCTCCCGAAGCCAGCCTTCGAACTCGGCCGGCCCCGGGCCCAAGGCGGCCACCCGACGCAGGGCGGTGAGGTCGTCGCCCTGGGCGGCCCGG
>CAZRID010000091.1:0-9877 GCA_964600055.1 uncultured Acidimicrobiaceae bacterium | reverse complement strand
TGCCTGTGCCGTTGGAGAATCGGGGGCTTCCGGAGGCGATCGCAGACGTGGCCGCACGCTGGTCATCCCTGAGCTGGGTACCGGCCGAGGTCACCACCACCGGGACCTCACAGGTGCTGCACCCCGAAGTCGAGGTGACCGTGCTCCGGGTCGCCCAGGAAGCCCTGGCCAACATCGCCAAACATGCCGACGCCTCCCGGGTCGGGGTCACCCTCTCCTATATGGGGGACATCGTGACCATCGACGTCCGTGACGACGGGGTCGGGTTCGCTCCCGGGAGTGGGCACAACGGAGGCCGTCCCGACACCGGTTTCGGGCTCACCGCCATGCGGCAGCGGGTGGAGGGACTATCCGGCACCCTCGAGATCGAATCCGAGTCCGGAGGAGGCACCGCTATCTCCGCCAGTCTCCCTGCAATACCGGCGGAGACCGCAATTGACTGACTTGATCGACGACAGTTCCCCAATCCGCCTTCTCATCGTCGACGACCATCCCGTGGTCCGTGACGGGTTGCGTGGCATGTTCGCCGGTGAGGACAGCTTCGAAGTGGTCGGCGAAGCGGCGAACGGAACCGAGGCGGTGGCCCGAGCCGAGGCACACCGACCCGATGTGGTTCTGATGGACCTTCGGATGCCGGAGATGGACGGGGTGGCGGCCATCAAGGCCATGAGCGAGAGAGGGCTTCCTGCCCGGGTCCTGGTTCTGACCACCTTCGACACCGACAGTGATGTTCTACCGGCGATAGAGGCCGGTGCCACCGGCTATTTGATGAAAGATGCTCCCCGTCACGAGCTGCTGCGAGCGGTGAGAGCTGCGGCACAGGGGGAATCGGTGTTGTCGCCCAGCGTCGCCGCCCGACTCCTCGACCAGGTGCGCCAGCCGATAAAGGAGACCGTGAGCCAACGCGAGTTGGAGGTGCTCCAGCTGATCGCGTCAGGTTCGACCAATCGGGAGGTGGCGGAGCGTCTTTTCATCAGCGAGGCGACGGTCAAAACCCATCTGCTCCACGTCTACACCAAACTCGGAGTCAACGACCGCGCTGCTGCGGTGGGAGCCGCTTTCGAGCGAGGGCTGCTCACTCCAGAAGATGGGACGAGATAGGACGCTTACCCGAGCTGGTCCCAGTGCCCACCTCCGTGCCCAGCTCTCGGGGATCCGAAGACCGAGGGCGGACAGATAGCGGATGAGTTGTCCCTGATGTTGTGTCTCGTGCTCCAACAGGTCGAGGAGCAGCCCGTCACGGGTTTCGGTCCACTCGATCCCATCGATCGTCTTCGCCAGAAGGTCTTCCGATCGGCCCAAAGCCTCGAGGACTCGGGTCTTGCTAATCGTGTCCGCTCCGGACAAAGAGCAGCTGAACCCCACCCAACCGTCGCTCTCGATGGCGTTGGTGCAACTCTCGCGGGCACCCACCACGCACCACATCTGGGCGCCGATCGTGTTGGAGCGATCCGTGAGCTGTTGGGCCAAAGCCGCCTCGGGCAGGGTCTCGATGAAGTCGCGATACGAACCGTTCATGGATGAGATGTGCTCGATGACGATCTGTCTCATGGCAACCCGGGCTCGGTTGTTCCCATCCGGCGAAGCTACTCAAGGGGAGCTACTCCGACGTGGCGGGAGCTCTTGTCTACGTCGGTGGGTTTGATCCCCTGGTGACTGAAGGTCGGCTCGGCCAACATCTCACGTCTAAGCGAGACCCCTTGCTGCCCATGCCCGCGCCGTCAGGACGAACGGAGCCGCGGGGAGCTTTTCTCGGATGACCTCCCGAAGCTCGGCTTGCTGTTCCGGGTCGAGCGAGGCGGTGTAGCTGCCTGCCGGCCCCACGCCGAGGGTGAACGGCTCCCACCACTCTTCGAAGGTGGGATGCTCGACTGAAACTGTGAGGCTGGTCTCCTCGATCTGGCGCAGACCGGCCGCATGAAACAACTCCACCAAGTGGCCTTCTCGGACACCGGGAAGATGTGATTCGTCCTTCAGCTCGGGGTCGAGTTGGCGCGCTGCGTCCCAAAACTGGCTGAGCGGTCCCTGGCCGCCGGCGTGATCCCACACGCACGCGGCCACCACTCCTTGTGGCCGGGTCGCCCGACGCATCTCGCTCAGCCCTGCCACCGGATCCTTCATGAAATGAACGACGAGCTGCGCCAGGGTGACGTCGAATACTTGGTCTGGGAAGGGCAGGCTCTCGGCGGAGGCGCGCTGCACGTCGACCCCCGGGTAGCGCTCCCGGACCGCCTCGACGAACGGCTCCGACGGGTCGACTGCCGACACTGACTCCGGTCCCAGCCGCATGACCAGCTCCCCGGTCAATGCACCAGGCCCGCAACCGACGTCGAGCGCTCGCTGACCGGTGCTCACGTCGGCCAGATCGGCAAGCTGCGGGGCGAGCAACACCGAATACCTCCCCATGAACCGGTCATAGTCGGCGGGAACGGCGAAGCTCACCGACGCAATCTACGCCCCAACCGGCCGGAGACGACTCGTTTTGGCGCGAATCTCGACCTATAGGTCGAGATCCCCGCGCCAAAACGGGATGACGAACTTGAACCGGGCCTATTTCACGGCGCCGCTGAGCAGACCCGAGACGTAGTAGCGCTGGAGGAGGAGGTAGATCAGGACGCAGGGGATGATGGCGACGGTCACCCCGGCCTGGAGCATGCCCCAGTCGGTGCTCCCCAGGCTGGTGACGCTCCGAGCGGCGGCAAGGACCAGGGGCAGGGTGAGGCTGGTGTCCCTTCGACGATCACTCTTCCGGTATTCGCCTCGTAATCACCCTGGATCTCCTCGGCTGTGAGCGGGCGGGTCACCGGGACCTGACCCCGGAAGTGATCGGCATGGGTGGTGCCGAGACAAGGTATGGGTCGTCGAGCCTGGGCCCAAGCGGTGGCGTAGCGGGAATGGGTATGGGCGACACCTGCCACCGATCCGATCCCGTTGTAGAGGGCGCGGTGGGTCGGCGTGTCCGAAGACGGCCGATTGTCGCCCCATGCGACGTCGCCGGAGTCGAGGGACACCACCACGATGTCCTCGTCGGTCATCTCCTGGCACGGGATGCCACTCGGCTTGATGGCAAACACGCCCGAATCGCGATCGACCTGGCTTGCATTGCCAAATGCCTGGACCACGAGCTGCGCGGCGGCGATCTCACGGTTGGCCTCGGCGACCGCTCGGCGAAGCTCGGCAAACGGCGCCGTCATCCCACCGGTGCCTCGCCGGTCGACCTCCGGACGACCAGGCTCGGTGCCACGATGAAGTTCTTCGTGCCACCTTCTTCCTCAGCTTCCGCCTCATCCATCGCGAGGCGGGCCGCAACAGCCGTCATCTCGCCGATCGGCATGTGGATCGTGGTCAGCGGCGGAACCGTGTAGCTGGCCATCGGAATGTCATCGAACCCGACGACGGAGAGGGCGGCGGGGATGGGCACACCCAGATCGGCGGCGGCGTGGAGCACACCGGTGGCTAGGTGGTCCGTCGAACAGACAACGGCGGTCGGCGGCTGCTCGATGCTCATCAACACGCGTAGCGCCGCGTCTCCGCCGGCCGGCTCATTGGCCACGTTCTTCACGTACTCGTCGCGCACCGACATCCCCTTGCGCTCGAAGTACTCGAGGAAGGCGGTGCGTCTCTCCCGGATGTCGCCCAAGGGGCGCCCTCCGACGAACGCAACCCGGGTGTGGCCGAGGTCGGTGAGGTGATCGAGAGCAGCGACCATCCCCGCCCGGTTGTCGGTGTTTATGGTGGGCACGCCCTCCAGCTCTGTCCCGTGCCAGAGCGCGATGACCGGAGTCTGGGAGGCGCGGAGGTCCTCGAGGAACTTCGGCTCGTCCCTCATGTCACCGAGAAGGACGATGGCATCGCAGTGACGGGTCTCCAGGACGGCACGGAGGGCGATGGCCTCATCGGCCTTGCTGTGGGCGCTCCCGAGAACCACGTTGTAGCCACGGGCGAGCGCCTCGGTGGACAGGGCCTCGATTGCCATGGCGAAGAAGGGGTCCGTGATCTCCCGAACGATCACACCGAGCAACATGGTCCGGGCTCCCCGCAGGCCCCGGGCGAGTGGATTCGGCCGGTAGCCGAGTCTCAGGGCAACTTCCTGGACCCGCTCCCGGGTCTCTGCTGCTATCGGCACCGAGGTTGGGGTGTCGTTGAGGACGCGGGAGACGGTCGACTGGGACACGCCGGCGGCTCGCGCGATGTCCTGCATGGTCACCGGGCGGGAGGTGTTGCTCCGATCGGAAGACTTGTTGCCGGTCGTGGTCACGATTCTTTGCCCTTCACGACGCGCAATCTCTGCGGCCCAACCGTCTCGACATCCATCAATCTAGTAGTCGACCAAGCTTGTTGCATACGATTTCATAAATACTATCCGGCCTCGCCCAATCCACCACTATAGCTGACACAGTGCGCCTGGTTACGAATGTCAGCATAGCCTTGCCTGCATAGGTTATTCATCCGATCCAGGCTCAACGACGACCTTCAACCCACCCCGGTGCGAGAGGGTGCGAAATGCCTCGTCCACCTGATGCAGCGGGTACCGGTGGCTGACCATCCCGCTCAAGTCGACCGCACCCTCCCCTACCAACCCGGCGGCCCGGGTCAGGTCTTGAGGGAGCATCCGCCGGCAGAGGGCCAGAGTCAGCTCCTTGCGACGGGCGAGCGACGCCAAAAAGGAGGTGTGGTCCCCGCCCGGGATCCCAACCAGCACCACCCGGGCGCCGGGGCGAACCGCTGTCAACGCGGAGTGAAGGGCGGAGTCGGCACCGGCGGTCTCGATGGCATGGTCCAGCCCGCCTGCGGAGGCGTCGAGCACGGCATCCTGCTCGTTTTGGTCCTCCGTCGCCTCGATGGCGCAGGTGGCGCCAAGTCGTGTCGCCGCCTCGAGCCTGTGAGCCAGCTTGTCGGTGACCACGATCCTCTCCACCCCCATCGACCGCAATGCCAGGACCAAGAGGAGCCCGATCGGCCCGCACCCGAAGACACCCACCGAGTCTCCCCGGTCGAGCCCCGCGAGTTCGATGGCATGAAGGGCGATACCGAGCGGTTCGAGCAGGGCACCCTGCTCCCCGGACACGGTTTCGGGCAGGGTCACGAGACATCGCTCGGGCCATGCCAGGTGACCCCTCAGCGCTCCGTTCGTAGCGCCGTGACCGGCGAAACGGATGTTCAGGCACAGATTGGGTTGCCCGGCGCGGCATGGGGCGCATGCAAGGCACGGGATGGAGGGATCAACGGCCACCCTCTCCCCGGACCGGGGACCGGACTCGATCACACCGGCAAACTCATGACCCAGGATCAACCCCTCGCCAAGTGTGGCGTCGCCGATGCCGGCCTCCTCGTACCAGTGGGCATCCGAGCCACACAGTCCCACCGCGGTCACCCGGACCAGGACCTCGCCTTGGGCCGGCTCGGTGACCGGAATCGCCCGCATCTCCAGGGTGCGGACGCCGGTGAGGAAGGCCGCTGGGGTCGAGGTGATGGTCATTCGGCTGGTGTCTACACCCTGACTGTCGCCAAGGAGTGGTTCAGGAAGCTAGGGCCACCGCCGGTCTTACGACTTCGATCAAAGCGTCCATGGTCTCCCGGTCGTACGGTGCCGGCATCTCCACAAGAAAGGTGTGAAATCCAACTTGTCGGTACGCCACCATCTTCTCCGCGATCTGTTCAGCGGTCCCTGTCCAGAACGTATCGTCGTCGGCGATGTGCGACATCGGCGTCTGGTTGTGCTCCATGAGATCTTCCAGGGCTTGTTGGGCAGCACGCTCGGTTTCCCGGATCACGATCTTGGCCCCGACCGTGCGCTCGATCTCGTCGGGGTCCCGACCCACGTCATAACAGTGGGCACGGAGGACGGCATCTTTGTGGGTCAAGGTCTCGGGAGACCCGAACGCATTCCACTGGTCGGCATACCGGGCCACAGTCCGCAGGGTCTTCCTTTCCCCCGACCCGCCGATCATGATCGGTAGGTGATCCTGCACCGGCCCCGGGGTGAGACTGAGATCGTCGAACCGGTACTTCCCGTCGCCGGTGCTGGTGACCGACTTGCCATCGAGCAGCGACCTGATCGCCGCGGTCGCCTCGTCCATCCAGTCGAGACGCTGACCAAACCCGGTCCCGAAGTCGATGCCGAAGGCGGTGTGCTCCAGCCCGAACCAAGCACCGCCCAGACCGAGAATCGCCCGGCCTCCGCTCATGTGATCGATGGTGACCATCGACTTCGCCACTAGCCCGGGATTGCGGAAGGTGTTGGCCCCAACCAGCAAGCCAATCGCAGCCCGCGCGGTGCCCATCGCCACCCCGGCCAGCGCGGTGTAGCCCTCGACAATCGGCTGGTGCGGCTCGCCGAAGATGGCGTAGAGATGATCCCAGGTCCAGATCGAGTCGTAGCCGAGCCCGTCGGCGTGTTGGGCTGCGGAGAGGAAACCGTCCCAATCACTGGCCTGGCTCCAGAGGACCGCTCCCATCTTCAACTCGGGCATGGTGGTCTTCTCCAGCCTGTGTAGGGTCGGTGTAGTCAAAAAGAACGTGAAAACAGAAGTTAGCATACGAATTCATGCCGGATTCAGAGAGCAGCGAACCGATGCGGATCATCGTCACCGGTGGCAGCGGCAAGACCGGTCGTTGGGTGGTCAGGGATCTTCGTGAGCAAGGACATGACGTGCTCAACATCGACACGGCCCACGACGGGAGCGGGCACGGTCTGTATGCCACAGCCGACCTGACCGACCTCGGTCAAGCCCTGGAGCTGATCCACGGGGCGGGCGCGGTGGTTCATCTCGCCGCCATCCCGGCACCGGAAATCCGCTCTGCGGGGGAAACATTCCGCGTCAACACCATGTCGACCTACAACGTGTTCGCGGCCGCGGTCGCCACCGGGGTGAAAAGGGTGGTCTGGGCCTCGAGTGAGACGGTGCTCGGACTTCCATTCGAGACGCACCCGCTCTTCGCCCCGATCGATGAGACGATCGAGCCGCGTCCCGAGAGCTCCTACGCCCTTTCCAAACTTGTGGGCGAGGAGATGGCCAGGCAGTTCGCGCGGACGACGGGGATTCCCTTCCTGGGGCTCCGCTTCTCCAACATCATGGAGCCTCACGACTATGAGTCGTTCCCCGGCTTCTGGGACGATCCCCATCGCCGCAAGTGGAACCTGTGGGGCTACATCGACGTCAGGGATGTCACCACGGCAGTCCGGCTCGGGCTCGAAGCGACACTGAAGGGCTCTGAGGTTTGCATCGTTGCGGCCGCCGACACGGTGATGCCGGGCCCTTCGGCCGACCTCATGGCCGAGGTATTTCCCGACGTCCCGCTCCGCCGGCCCATCGAAGGGCGGGAGACACTCCTCGCCATCGACAAGGCGCGACGTTTGCTCGGCTACGAGCCGGAGCACAGCTGGCAGGACCACATCTCATGAGCAGCCGGAACGACGGGCGCCCGGTCGTCCCCAGTCATGGCCGACTTCGACCCCTCGGGATCGGGGAGGTCGAGATCACCGGTGGCTTCTGGTCCGACAGGCAGAAGGTGAACTCCTCGGCCACGATCGCCCATTGTCACGACTGGATGGAGCGGTTGGGCTGGGTGGGCAACTTCCGGGCCGCTCAGGAAGATCGACTTCCCGAGGGCCGAAACGGTGTCGTGTTCACCGACTCCGACGTCTACAAGCTAATGGAGGCTGCGGCCTGGGAGACCGGACGATCGGGCTCCGGTGACGCCGACCAGCGTTTCACGGCCCTGGCCGAGGTCATCGCACCGGTCCAGGAGAGTGACGGTTACCTCAACACGGTGTTCGGGCGCGCCGGACAGCCGGCCCGCTACAGCGATCTCGAGTGGGGCCACGAGCTCTACTGCTACGGCCACATGCTCCAGGCTGCCGTGGCCCGGGCAAGGACAGGGAAGACCGACGGTTTCGTCGAGGTGGCGAAGCGTGCTGCCGATCATGTCTGCAACACGTTTGGGCGTGGAGGAATCGAGAGGGTGGGAGGCCACCCCGAGATCGAGCTGGGCCTGGTCGAGCTGGCCCGTCTCACCGGTGACGAGCGCTATCTCCACCAGGCAGCCCTTTTCGTGGATCGACGAGGACACCAGACACTCGCCGACATCCACTGGGGGCGCTCCTATTTCCAGGACGATGTGCCGGTTCGGGAAGCCACGGTGCTCAGTGGGCATTCGGTGCGGGCTCTCTACCTGGCGGCGGGCGCGGTCGACGTGGCGGTGGAGACCGGAGACGAAACGTTGCTGGAGGCCATCATCGGGCAGTGGGAGACCACGATCGCCCGACGGACCTATCTGACCGGAGGGATGGGCTCGCATCACGACGGTGAGAAGTTCGGGGACGACTTCGTTCTGCCTCCGGACCGGGCCTACTCCGAGACCTGTGCCGGTGTCGCCTCGCTGATGCTGTCCTGGCGGCTGCTACTGGCCACCGGTGAGCCGCGTTTTGCGGATATCGCCGAGCGCACCCTGTTCAATGTGGTCGCCACCTCGCCCGCCCCGGACGGGCGGGCCTTCTTCTATGCCAACCCGCTCCATCAGCGAGTGCCCGGGGTGGTTCCCTCCCCTGACGCCGTGAGCAATCGAGCCTCGTCGAGTCTCCGTGAGCCGTGGTTTGCGGTGTCATGCTGCCCGACCAACGTCGCCCGCACCTTCGCCAGCCTCGGCGCCTATCTCGCCACTGTCGATAGGAGCGGGTTACAGATCCATCAGTACGCCAACAGCCGGATCTCTACCTCGCTCGACGACGGTCGCCCGATTGGTGTCGAGATGACAACCGCCTACCCGAAGGACGGGAGGATCTCGATCCGGGTCACCGAGACCGACGGTGCCCCCTGGTCGCTCACCGTTCGTGTCCCGGAGTGGGCAACAGGGGCCTGGCTCACCGACCAGGGGGAGCGGCGACTGGTGAACCGGGGCACGACCTCTGTGGAACGGTCATTCGCTGTCGGGGACACCATCGATCTGGAGCTGCCAATGGGCCCGAGATGGACAGTGCCCGACCCCCGGATCGACTCGATCCGGGGATGTGTCGCCGTGGAGCAGGGCCCCCTCGTGTTGTGTGTCGAGTCGGTGGACCTCCCCGAAGGTCGTGACGTCGGTTCGGTTCGCATCGACTCCAACTCGCGTCTTGAAGACAACGATGGCACGGTCACCGCCGGCGGCCGTCTCATCGACCTGGAGGAGCGACCGTGGCCGTACCCCGACTCGGTGGAGGCGTCGACCTCGGTGAGAGACGTAGCCCTCACCCTTACTCCCTATCACGACTGGGCCAACCGCGGCCCGTCGACGATGCGGGTCTGGATCCCCAGCGCCGAATCGAGCTGAACCGGGCCCACTGGCAACTGTCATGGCGTAGCGTTGTCGTCCGACGCGAATAGCCCAAAGGAGTAGTCATGCCCGCTGCGCCCTTCACCGGCTTCGGCACGGCCGAGGATCCCTGGGTCCTGAAGACCCCGAGTCTCGGGTCGGAGATACTGATGCACCGCGACGAGGACCACGACCCACCGCTGCTGGTCTGCACCGTGGGCACCACCGTGCTCCACTACGACCTCCGCATCATCGAGGACCTCCACAGGATGCTCGAGGAGCGAGGCGACTGGGTGCCACTGGGTAACGCCGACGAGCAGAAGCCGGCGGCCGAGGGAACCGTCGAAGCCTGGGCCAGATCATCGGACAACCCGATTCGAGGCTGGTACGGGCTGAAGAAAGGGCTGCGGGGCCGGGTCGGCAACTATGTCCCGCCTGTGCTCGAGGCCCTCGGTTTGGCCGAAGTCGAGCACAACGCCCGCAACAACCGGATGCGCGCCATCTAGACGAGGGGCACGAATCGTTTTGGCGTGGCTCTTTCTCGAGTGATTCGTCTCGGCGATGCGGTCAGACCTGAACCTGGATG
>CAZRID010000090.1:0-10121 GCA_964600055.1 uncultured Acidimicrobiaceae bacterium | reverse complement strand
AGTCGATCTGGAGCTCGTCGCAGAGACGGGCCATCGTCCACGCCCCGAGCAGGGCAGCTGGCATTGCCCATGAGCTGCCGGCTATCCCTGGGCCCTTGCCCGGGCTGAGCATCGACGCCGATGCATCGACTAGAAGGGAAACTGCATAGGTCCTTCGGGTGCGGGCGGCCCTTCTTTCGTACAGCCGTTGATAGAGCCCGGCGCCGATGAAGAGCGCTGCGTGTGGCGAGACGTCACCCTGGTCGAAGCCCGAGCGCAAACCACGACGCTGGTTGGCGGTGAACAGAGGGAACAGCTCGCCCGAAACCTTTCTCTGAGCCACACCCCACCGCTTCGCTGCCTGGGTCAACGCCGCGTTGCCCTCTGCGGAGAACCTGGAGAAGGAGGCCGGGATCGGGCCGACCACCAACTTCCCCCCCTGTCCTGTCGGCAGGAAAACATCAGGCGACTGGCTGACCCGGAGCAACTGATCGGTGGACTCCTCACCGGCGATGTCGGAAGCACCCTTCCGGTCGGAGGCACCCGACCTGGAATCGGCAGAGCGCCTGGTGTCCTGATAGGACTCGGCGTCCATCACGATCGGCGACGTCATCCGGACGGCATCCACTCCGTCTCGGGCCTTCTCGGCGTCGCCCTGCGCCGCAGAGTCACGCTTGGCGTGTGTGGAGTTGGCCTGGACCTCCGTGATCAGGCCGTGGGCCCTTGCGATCGCCTCCAGCTCCAGGGCGAGCTGGGCGACCTCCCAGGGATCGTCGGACTCCGCCGCCATCGCACAGTGATGGGATGCGTCGTCAATCGCGGTCGCAGCCCTCGGATCGAATCGCTTTTCCAGCAGGTCACGCTGGACGTAGCCCCCGGTCAGCAGAAAGCAGCCGAGGACGAACTGGCTGAGGGAGCCCGAGCGGGAGATGGCCTGACTCAACGAGGACAGGTAGAGATCGGCGAGCACCGAGCGGGCACCCGGGTAGACCGCGAGGCCCTGATTCTCCTGTCTGGCATCCTCGAGGGAGAAGAAGAGGACCTCGGCGACCGGTCTGTTGGTCCTCTCGAGCGCTGTTAGCAGATCGACCGCCACATCCTCGGTCGGCTCACCTTCGATTGGCCAACCCTCCGGCAGCTCACGCTTCTCGTCGAGATTGGTCGTCACGAGATGCATCACCTCGTGCAGGGCAGAGGCGATGGCAACCTCGTCGGGGGTGACGGGGGCGTTGCGGTGATAGGCCGCCTGGAAGATGCGCGGGTCACAGACCACTTCGTCGTCGGAGGCGGCGGCCTCCGATCCGAGTCGGACCCGAAGATTTGGGTTGTTTGACAGGGTCCTGGCGAACCGTGTGACCGCAGGAGCGACCCGCTGATACCGGCTGACGACAGCCTCGATCGCCTGATCTTCGGGTCCGATCAGGTCGACGAGGAATGTCTGCTCGCGTCCACGCATAGCGGGCCATTGTCTCATAGATGTCAAAACCCGCCTGACGGCGGATTTGTATGGGCCGCAGGCCCATACACTCTCGTCGTGCATTACGACCTCACCACTCTTCCCAATGGGCTTCGTGTCATCACCGAGCCCATGCCCTCGCTCCGCTCGGTTGCCCTCGGCTGCTGGGTCGACACCGGCACCCGAGACGAATTGCCCAACGAACAGGGCGCCTCGCACTTTCTCGAGCATCTCCTGTTCAAGGGCTCGGAGAAACTTTCGGCTCGTCAGGTATCAGAGATCTTCGACGCGATCGGCGCCGAGTCCAATGCCTTCACCTCCAAAGAGAGCACCTGCTACTGGACACGTCTCCTCGATCAGGACCTCGCCACCGGTTTCGATGTCCTGTCGGAGATGATCCAGCGCCCGTCATTCCGGCAGCACGAGATCGACGCCGAGCGCCAGGTTGTCATCGAAGAGATCAATATGAACGAAGATGATCCCGACGACGTGGCGTACGAGAACTTCAGCACGGCCGTCTTCGTCGACCATCCACTCGAGGCGCCAGTGCTCGGGACCCGCGAGTCGATCCGGGGCATGTCCCGCGACGACATCAACGGATACTGGAAGCGACGCTATGGGGCGGGCTCGATGGTGGTGGCTGCCGCCGGCTCGGTGGACCACAAGACGGTCGTCGACATGGTTGCCGAGCGCTTTGGGGACTGGTCCGGCGAAACCGTCGACCACGAGCACGGCGAGGCGGCACCCTGGCCTGTGGTCAAGATCACCCGTCGCGAGACCGAACAGGCCCACGTTGTGATCGGAGGCAAGGGCCTCAATCGCAGCGACGAGCGGCGGTGGTCCTTCGAGGTGTTGAACCATGTCCTTGGGTCGGGGATGTCATCGCGTCTCTTCCGGGAGATTCGCGAGGAGCGGGGTCTCGCCTACGCGGTCTACGGGTTCAAGATGGCCTATGCAGACGCCGGTGCCTGGGGTGTCTACATCGGAACCACCCCCAACCAGGTCGACACTGTGATGACCGTGATCCACGACGAGTTGGCCAAGGTCGTCGCCGAGGGGATCACAGTTGAAGAGTTGGAGCGGGCGAAGGGATCGATGCGTGGTGGCCTTGCCCTGGCGCTGGAGGATCCGAATAGCCGAATGGTCCGTCTCGGTCGTGACGAGCTGGTCGGGATGCCACATCTGTCGGTCGATGAGAGGCTGGCCAAGCTGGAGGCCGTCACCCTCGAGGATGTGCAGTCAATCGGGACAGAGCTATTCACCGGTCAGCGGATGATCGGCGCGGTCGGCCCCTTCAACGAAGGCGAGCTAGATCAGTATCTGGCGGTCTGAGGAATAGTCGTCAATCGTTGATCTCGAAGCTGAGCGACCTCGGCCTCTCGCCAGAGTCGATCACACCCGCCTCGGTGTCTCCCGTCCGCTCGATGACCAACGAGCCTCCGAGATCGTTTCCGTCGATCGTCTCGGGCCATCCCTCGACGCGGTACGACGCAACCGATCCCGACAGGGAGCTCCACAGGATGGTCTGGTTGCCCTGGAGGATCTCGATCATCTGACCCGCGCCGCCGACAGGCGCGAGGTTGGAGCCGGGTCGGTCCGCCACGAACACCGCTGTCGTCGCGAACGATGCCGCGGCCAATACGAGCGCGGCGAGAGACAGGGTCAGGTTGCGGGGTTTGAGCACGAGGAGCATTGAAGCTCAAGGTAGGGCAAAAAAGGCTCTCTCACACGGCCAATTCGACGAATTGCGAAAGGACTAGTCCGAAGAGCAGGAAGAAGACGAGGACCGCCAGAGCCGGGCCGAGGGGGCGGACGCCGCGGTTGCCGGAGAACCGGGCAACCCCAAAGCCGAGTACCACCCAGAGGGTCACATCGAGGGGCCAGGCCACGATCACGTGGTCACTCAGCACCCCGATCACGGCCGAGACAGGTCCACCTGCGTAGAGCAGCGTCAACCCGAGAGTCTCACAGAGCCCGGTGCAGACGTCGCGGTTGATCATCGTCAGCCCTATCGCGAACAGGGCTATTCCGAACCCGAGTAGGAACGCCGTCGACAGCGCCGCGTCACGACATCCGATTCCGTCCTGTTTGCTGGCCACGAAGGGGGCGATGGTAAGTCCACGGAGACCCCTACCGGCCAGGTAGGTTTTGGGCTCACACCGAACGGGGACACCATGGAACTGAGAGACATCTTGCTGGTGCTGCACATCGCTGCTGCCGGGACATGGCTGGGGGCCAACATCATCCAGGCGATTGTTCCGTCGATGGCTGCCAAGCAAAGCCCTCAGGCGGCGGCGGGCTGGTATCGGGTGGCGGCCCGGCTCTCGTCCCGCCTCTACATGCCGGTCGGAATCCTATTGCTGTTCACCGGGATCTGGCTGGTCCTCGACAGCGAGGTGTTCAGCTTCGCCAGCGTGTTCGTCACCATCGGGTTCGCCGTGATCATCATTGGCGCCCTGCTCGGTGAGTTCGTTTTCGAGCCAGGGTCGGAACGAGCTGCCCAGGCTGTCGAGGCCGGGGACCAGGGTGCAATCAAGGCGGCGGCGGGCCGGGTTGCGGCCTTCGGCACCCTTGACACGCTGTTGGTGCTCTTCGCGATCACCGCCATGGTGTTGAAGCTCGGGGCATGACCACCCCACCCATCCGTTGAACCGGGGAGCTGTTTTAGCCACTCTGGTTGTTCTGCTCGGGGCGTGCACCTCCGGAGCCGGGACCGGGCTGGACGGGGCCGGCGGGGAGTCCGGGGACCTCCCCCCTCAACTCCAGGTGTTGGGGAAAGTCGTGGACGGGGGAGGGATCCCGGTCCCGAACGCCATCATCTCCAGCAGCGAGTCTGTGGCCACCAGCGCTCCGGACGGCTGGTTCGACCTGCAAACGGCGGCTGCGGGAACGGTCACTGTCGCCAAACCGGGATGGGTCGGGACGGACATCGCCTGGGACGGCTCGTCTGCGTTCATCGAGGTGGCGATCGAGCCGATCCGCATCCGCGGGCTCCGGGTGGGCGGGGGTGCGGCCGGCGACGACGCCCATTTCTCTTTGATTCTTGCCCTGGCCGACGAGACCGCCGTCAACGCCCTGGTATTCGATACCAAGCAGGAGGGCGGCGGGTGCTCTATGACACCTCGGTGTCGACGGCACACGAGTGGGGAGCCGTGGTGAACGCGTATGACCCAGCCGAGCGGATCGCGCAGGCCAAGGAGCACGGGCTATACGTCATCACACGGATCGTGACCTTTGAGGACGCCTACTGGGCCGAGGCCCGGCCCGGAGAAGCGTTCGACGAGCGCTGGATCAACCCGACCATCACCACGGCATGGGAGTATCCACTCGCCCTCGCCGAGGAGGCGTGTGCCCTTGGATTCGACGAGATCCAGTTCGACTACGTCCGTTTCCCCTCGGGGGATACCGTGGAGACGAGCGGGCAGCTCGACATGACTCAGGCCGAGCGCGTAGGGGCGATCGAGGGCTTCCTCGAAGAGGGAAAGCGGCGGTTGCACCCCATGGGTTGCGCCGTCAGCGCGGACGTGTTCGGGATCATCCTCGCCACCGAGAACGACCAGGGGATCGGGCAGCGGCCGGAGGAGCTGACCCTTCACCTCGATGCCTTCAGCCCGATGGTGTACCCCAGTCACTACTCGGACGGGTGGATCGGTCTGGACGATCCCAACGAGCATCCCTACGACGTGACCTCGGACGCCATCAAAGACGGGTTGGCCCGGATTCAGTCCGGCGTCATCCTTCGGCCGTGGCTCCAGGCTTTCTGGTGGACCGACGAGCAGATCCGACGGTCGATTCAGGCAGCCGAGGATCACGAGGTGGGCTGGATCCTCTGGAACGCGGTGAGCAACTTCTCCAGGGCCGCGCTCCCGACCGACGCCGAACTGGTCACCAACCCATAAAGATCCCCCTCCGGCCCTGGCGGGCCACCTCCCCCTTCGGGGGAGGAAACGGAGCCCCCTCCGGGTCTGACGGGCCACCTCCCCTTTGTGTCAGGGTTGGGTGGGGTGGCCGGACCCCGGGTCTGACTCTCACCTCCCGTGTCCACACCGTTTGGGGTGTGACTCTCGTTGGGGCTTGTCGTCTCGGGGTCCGGTCTCCCGTCAACGCGTGACTTGATAGGTGACCGTGCCGTTGCACTCGACAGAGGGCCGTCCGCGTTGGTGGTCACCCCTTGCAGGTACTTGTCGAGCAAGGAGGACAGTGATGTTGAGCGTACCGGTGATGGGCTGTGACCCGCATTTGGACACGTTGGCTGCGGCGGTGGTCGATTCCAACGGCGCCGAACTGGCGGTGTTGACCGTGGCCAACACGGATTTGGGCTGGGATCAGCTGGTGAGACTCTGTGAGCAGCATCAGGTGAGAACCGTGGGGATTGAGGGAGCGTCGGGTTATGGCCGGCGTCTCGCCCAAACGTTGACCGGAGCCGGGATCGGAGTGAAAGAGGTTCCGACCCGGCTAACCGCCCGGACCCGGCGGGTGGACGGGGCGGGTAAATCCGATCCGGGTGATGCCCGCACCATCGGCCGGGCGGTGGCTCGAGGCGAAGGCCACACATGGGTCGATGACACCGGGTTGGAAACACTACGAGTGTTGACCAACCGTCGCGACCAGCTGGTAACAGTCCAAACCGCTGATATCAACCAGCTCCGGGCCCTGCTCGCCGAGATCGACCCCGAAACAGCAGCCCGGCTTCCCCGGCTCCGGAGCCGTAAAAGTCTGATCCGGATAGCCCGGACCGAATACGCCGGAGACTCCCACCGTGAAACGGTGGCTCGACTGATCAGAGCCATCGCTGCGGACTGTGAACACCGGCTAGAACAGATCCGGGACCTTGAACAGTCGATGCGGGAGGTGATGCCACCAGTCGGATGGGCGCTCATCGACCAGATCCACGGCTGCGGGATCATCGTCGCAGCTCAACTCCTCTCCCAACTAGCCGGAGCCGACCAGTTCGCCACCGACGCCAAACTCGCCGCATGGGCCGGGACCGCACCCCTCGACGCCAGCTCGGGACGACAACAACGACACCGGCTCAACCGAGGCGGGAACCGCCAGGCCAACCGGGCGATCCACACCATCATCATCACCCAACACCAGCAACGAGGAGACGCCCACCACTACATCACCCGACGGATCAGCGAAGGCAAAACCCCCAAAGAAGCCATCCGAGCCGCCAAACGACACGCCACACGCCGCATCTGGAAGATCCTCCACCACCACGGATTGACATAGGAGAGCCCTTCGCTTCGGGGGAGGACATTTTGGTCAAGACGGGGTCACTCGCTTCTGCCGGTCCTGACGTCGGGGGCTCCCATCCTGGCGGCATCGGCGGTGCTGTCGTCCGGCTGGCGCTGGGAGTCGAGCTCCGCCTCCACCCGGGCCCGGTAGTGGGCTATCTCGCGCTTCGAGGTGGCTTCGTCCCATCGGAGGATCGGGCCGACGATGAGGGCGGCCTCCGTCGCAGCCCGCAGACCGCGGTCCCGGGTCTCGATCGAGATGCGGGTACGGCGGGTGAGCACATCGTCCAGATGCACGGCCCCTTCGTCACTGGCCGCATAGGCGATCTCAGCTCTGAGGTAGGAGGCGTCGTCGACGAGGGGATGGCGCAGGTCGGGGTCGGCATCGATGAGCGCACTGAGCCCTCCCACCATCGATCCATATCTTCTCAGCAGTCGTTCCGGGTTGGGGAGATCGAGACTGTCCTTAGCCTCCCACAGCCGGTTGAACCCATCGGCTCCGACCAACGGGGTCTCTTCGGTCCGGGATGCCGGGATGGGGGAGCCGAGACCCGCTACCGCGGCGTCTACGGCATCGCGGGCCATGAGCCGGTAGGTCGTGTACTTGCCGCCGGCGATGCTGATCAGCCCGGACGCCGACTCGATGACCGCATGCTCCCGGCTCAGCTTCGACGTGTCGTCGGACTCCCCGACCAACAGGGGACGCAGGCCGGCATAGACACCGACAATGTCCTCGTGTGTCAACTGGTGGGCGAGGGCTGTGTTCACCCACTGCAACAGATAGTCGATGTCGCTGCGGCTCGCGGCCGGGTGCGCCCTACGCAAGTTCCATGGCGTGTCCGTGGTCCCCACGATCCAATGCTGCTCCCACGGGATCACGAATAGCACGCTTTTCTCGGTGCGAAGGATCAGCCCGGTCCCGGAGCGAATCCGATCCCGGGGGACAACGATGTGGATGCCCTTCGAGGCCTCGACGTCGAGACCCCGGTCACCGGCCAGACCCTGGATGTCGTCGGTCCACACCCCTGTGGCGCTGACGACACGGCGAGCGCGGATTCGGAACTCGTCACCGTTCTCCAGATCCTTGACCTCGATCCCGGAGACCCGGCCGTCTTCGACCGGCAATCCGATCGCTCTGGTGCTCGAGGCGAGGAGGGCACCGTGGGCCGCCGCTGTTCTCGCCACGGCGAGCGTGTGGCGAGCGTCATCGACCATCGCGTCCCAGTACCGGATCGCCCCCACCATCCCGTCGCTACCCAACGCGGGGGCGAGCTCCAACGCAGAGCTCCTGCTCAGGTGGTTGTGGCGGGGGAGCGGGCTGTCTGCGAACGACGCCAGCATGTCGTAGAGCATGACACCAGCCCCCACGTAGGCACGCTCCCAGACCCGGTGTTGCAGCGGGTAGAGAAATGACACCGGGGCCGCGAGATGGGGGCAGAGTCGATTGAGCATCAGATTCCGCTCCGAAAGCGCTTCACGGACGAGGGCGAAGTTCCGCTGCTCGAGATAGCGCAGACCTCCGTGGAACAGCTTGCTCGATCGGCTTGATGTCCCTGAGGCATAATCACGCTGCTCCACAAGCGCCACCGATAGCCCCCGGGATGCCGCGTCGAGGGCGACGCCACACCCTGTTACGCCACCTCCGATGACGGCGATGTCGAATTGATCTTCCCGCATTCGGCCCAGGTGGGTCGTCCGTTGAAGGGGGTTGAGACTGGAAGTGCTTGTTTCCCGGGCCAATGTCCTCAAAGGTTTAGCGGGCCAGGCCCGGCGTCGGGAACCTGGCCGTACCATCGAGCGGATGACAGATCAGATGAAGGTAGGGGTCCAGCTGCCGGAAGTAGAGCGAGTGGTGTCCTGGATGGAGATCCGGGACATGGCTCGCACTGCCGAGGACGTCGGCTTCGACTCCATCTGGCTCGGTGACCATCTCTTGTTCCGCGACCAGGTCACCGGCGATCGCGGTCCTTGGGAGGCGTGGTCGCTGCTGGCGGCCTTGGGCGAGGTCACAGAGCGCGTTCTGATCGGGCCACTGGTGGCAGCCACGTCGTTCCACAACCCGGCGATGATCGCTAAGAAGGCGGCGACCGTCGACGAGATCAGCGGCGGGCGTCTGATCCTCGGCCTGGGTGCCGGCTGGAACAAGGCCGAGTATGCGGCCTTCGGTTTTCCCTACGACAACCGCGTCTCACGGTTCGAAGAGGCGTTTACCATCATCCGCACCCTCATTCGGGAGGGGTCGATCGACCACGTCGGCCGCTACTACACCCACCGGGACATGGAGCTCCTCCCGCGTGCCCGGTCTGACATGGCTCTGTTGGTCGGCTCGAATGGCCCGCGCATGTTGCGAATCACGGCCCCCCACATCGACATGTGGAACTCCTGGTACACGGGGTTCGGCAACCGCCCCGAAGGCCTGGCCCCTCTGCTCGCCGAGTTGGACGCCGCCTCCCGGGATGTGGGGCGCGATCCATCATCGATCCAGCGCACGGCAGCGATCTATGTGCAGTTCGAGCGTGGCTCCGGGCGGCTCGCCGGAAGCACCGAGCGACCGGAGGTGATGCCGATCACCGGATCGAGGTCGGAGATGGCGGAATCGCTGTCCCGGTTCGCAGATGCCGGTGTGGGCCACCTCCAGGTTGTGCTCGACCCGATCGACGCCCGGTCGATCGAGGAGTTCGGGGAGGTCGTAGAACTGCTCCGATAGGATCGCTGGCCCGCGCGAGGAGGCATAGGAAACCATGGCAAACCTGCGAATCACCCGGTTGGGGCATGGAGGTGTTCTCTACCGATCACCAGGCGACTCCTGGATCTGGGTCGACCGATGGAGCGGGGCACCGAACTATGCCGAGGCCTACCGGACGCCGGAGAGGGTCGACGTGGTGGCTCCTACCCACTGTCACTTCGACCACGTCGGCAATGACTGCGCCGATCTGGTCGAACTGGCCGGTGTCGAGGGCTCGACAGTCGTCGGCTCGCATGAGATGAGTGTCTGGCTCGGCGCCCGAGAGATCGAGTCGATAGGCATGAACAAGGGCGGCACGGTCGAGACGGCAGGGGTCCGGCTGACCATGGTCCACGCAGACCACAGCGGCGGGGCAACACTCGGCGCCGGGCCTGACCAAGTGACCCGTGACTTCGGCTCCTGGGGCTGGATAATCGAGTTCGAGGACGGAACCATCGTCTATCACTCAGGTGATACCGACATCTTCGGTGACATGCGTCTCATAGGGGAGCGGTTCAACCCTGAGATCGCGGTGCTGCCCATCGGCGGTCACTACACCATGGGCCCACAGGGCGCCGGGATGGCGGCTGACCTCATCGGAGCTTCGATGGCCATCCCGATCCACTACGGCACCTTCCCGATCCTGACCGGGACACCCGACGAGTTGCGACAACACACCAAGAAAGAGGTCGTAGCTCTCGAGCCTGGCGACACCTGGGGCGAC
>CAZRID010000089.1:0-10215 GCA_964600055.1 uncultured Acidimicrobiaceae bacterium | reverse complement strand
TTGGTCCCGTACGTGATGTCGGCGTCGTAGGCCGGATGACGCTCAGCCGGAGCCATTCCGTTCTGGATCAGCCCCACCCTCAGCCCGAGGAAGCGGTGGATCGCCCCCATCCAGTCGGCGTCACGAGACGCCAGGTAGTCGTTGACCGTGACCAGATGGATGCCGTTGCCGCTCAGGGCATTGAGATAGGCCGGCATTGTCGAGACGAGGGTCTTTCCCTCACCGGTCTTCATCTCGGCCACCATTCCCCGATGCAGGGCGGCGGCACCGATGACCTGGACATCGAAATGACGCTGTCCGAGAACCCGCTTGGCCGCCTCACGCACGGCAGCAAAGGCCTCGACCTGGAGGTCGTCGAGCGCTTCGCCGCGCTCGGCCCGGCTCTTGAACTCGGTTGTCTTGGCGCTCAGCTCTTGGTCGGAGAGGACCTCAAACGCAGGCTCGACCTCGTTGACCGCGGAGACGATGCCCTGGAACTGTCTGAGTGTCTTGCCTTCTCCGGCACGAAGAACCTTGGAGAGAATTGGCATTGAGCCCCCATGTTACCGGTGGCTTCGAGTTTGACTCATGGTGCTGCCCTGGTGCTAGTGGTCCGCGTGACCTTGATCGGGACGCCCGCTAGTCGAGAACCAACGATCCCACTCTGGCGACGGTGTCGAAGTGGTTGTCGTAGCTGAGGACGATGGCCCCGGCCCGTACGGCGGTGGCCGCGATCCAGACGTCGTTGGTCGGGATCGGAGTACCGGCCAGACGTAGGTCCACGACGATCTCGGCGTACTGGCGGCTGACCTCCCCATCCACGCTCAACTCTTCGACGGCAGGATTGATGAGAAACTCATGAAGCATCTCTTCGTTACGCTCGCGATGGTGTCCGAGGGCGAACCCCACCCGAAGCTCTCCCAGGACGATCGGCGATATCCCGATCCACACCGCACGGTCGATGAGTTCAACTACTCGGGTATCACCTCGCTGAAATCGGCTGTAGGCCGAGGTGTCGAGGCAATAACGGCTCAACCCCAGAGCTCGTCGTCGACCTGTTCGAATGAGGCTATCGCCTTTTCGAACTGCTGGAACTCGTCCTCGATCCATCGTCCGGCAAGACGCCCGAGGCCGTTGCTGGGGGTCGCACCGATGCCAAGGCGCTGTCGCAGAAGGTCGATCACCGTCTGGTTGAGAGACTGGCCCCGGCGGATCTTCTCCCGCTTCAGGGCCTCATGCAGGTCCTCGGGTACGTTCCTGATCGTCAGATGCTTAGCTGGCCGTTCTGCAGTCATCTATAGAAGCCTATGACTGCGCCAGGACGCAGTCAACCGCGTCGTGCCGTCGGGAGCGATCTCCCCGCCAGCCCGGTAGTTGGTTGTGTCGGCTCCGACCCGGGTCAACGGACGTCGATGAGCCCTTCCCGCTGCGCCCATGTGACCGCCTCGAATCGGGACTTCAGCCCCAGTTTGTCGAGCACATTTCGCACATGGTTGCGAACCGTATTCTCGGATATGAACAGTTCCGAGGCGATCTCCTTCGAGGTCTTCCCGGCGCCGACATGACCGAGGATCTCCAGCTCTCGACCGGTGAGCTCCGGACTGCGGGCCACCACTTCGCCATGATGCCGGAGCAGGTCGCGCAATGCGGAGAAGAGCTTGCCACCCATGGCGGGAGACAGGGCGGCCCCACCGTTGAGCACGTCATGCATCGCAGCGACAAGCCGGGGCAACGGCGTGTCCTTGGTCAGATACCCGGAAGCACCGGCCTTGACCGCAGCGAGCAGGTCCTTCGCCGACTCGCTCGAAGTGAGCAGGACGACTTTCGTGTTGGTGCTGGCCTTGGCGATCGATCCAACCACCTCGATGCCGGACATCCCCGGCATGAGCAGGTCGAGCATCACCAGGTCGGGCTGATGCTCGCGTGCCATATCGATTGCCTTCATGGCATCGGCGGCCACGGCTCTCACCTCGAATCCCTCCTGGACGAATGCAGCCCTCAGGGCCTCGCGAAAGAGCTCGGCGTCGTCGACAATCACTACCGAGGCCATGAGTGCTCCTGGCCTCCGACAGTCATGTGCCGGTAATTCATTGATACTCCCGGTCAAACTTGCGGACTAGACACCGTATCGGCCGCATTTGCCGCCACCACAAGGGCTAATCGCTCAAATCCCAGGGAATTTATGGCAGAGAGCACCGTAGCCCCGGTCGTGACCACATCATCGACCAGCACAAATCGGCCCGGAGCCGGGATTCGAGTCGTGAACCGGGGAGCAGGACGGGAGTGGTCGCCACCCGCCCTCCGCCGACTGTGAACCGGAGCCACAAGTGCATCGAACAGGGGAACATCGAGAAAGCGGGCGAGTCTCAATCCGAGCTCGCGAGCAGGATCGATCCCGTAGGAGATCTGCCGGGTCCACGCCCTGGGCACTGGCACAACGGGAAGACGCGGGACCTTGGGGCCGATCGTCTCGACCACGAGGTCGGCAAACGAGGTCAGACCCCGGTACTTGAACCCGTGAACCAGCTCCCGTGCCGCCCCGACGTGCTCAAACGCGGCAACCAGCCGAACCCCACCTTGCAGGATCCGCTCCGGCGCCGGTCGAAGGTCAGCCCGACAACGGGCGCAGATGAACCCAGGAGTGACCGAGTGACAGGCCTGACAGAGCATCCTGCCGACGGTATGGGAGAGGAGTGACGTTTTACGTTTTACGTCGTACGTCAAAACGTAGAACGTAGAACGTATTACGCAGTGCCCTCTTGCCAGCCACTCAGGTAAGCCACCTGCTCATCGGTGAGGGTGTCCAGACCGCCACCCATGTGCTCCAGCTTGATCCTGGCCACCTCGTCGTCGATCTCGGTGGGGAGGGTGTAGATCCGGGGCTCGAGATGGTCCGCATTCAGGGCCAGATACTCGGCTGCCAGCGCCTGATTGGAGAAGGACATATCCATGACGTCGGCAGGATGGCCTTCGGCTGCCCCGAGATTGACGAGACGTCCCTCGGCAGCCACCAGGATCCGACGCCCATCGGACATCTCGAACTCCTCGAGGTTGTTGCGGATCACCCGGCGGGAAACGGCGGCAGCGCGAAGTGATGCCAGGTCGAGCTCGATGTCGAAATGCCCGGCGTTGGCCAGGATCACCCCGTCCTTCATCACGTCGAAATGCTCCTTGCGCAGGACGTGCTTGTTCCCGGTCACGGTGATGAAAACGTCGCCAACCCTCGCCGCCTCCGCAGCGGTCATCACCCGATAGCCGTCCATCGCCGCAGACAGAGCGCGCACAGGATCGACCTCGACGACGATGACCTTGGCCCCCAACCCATCGGCCCGGTTCGCCACCCCGCGGCCACAGTCGCCATAGCCGATGACCACGAAGTTCTGACCGGCGAGCAGGATGTTGGTAGCACGGATGATGCCGTCTATCGCCGACTGGCCTGTCCCGTAGTGGTTATCGAAGAGATGCTTGGTTGCCGAGTCGTTCACGGCCACCACCGGCACCCGAAGTGTGCCGTCCGCCGCCATCGCCTTGAGCCGGATGACCCCGGTCGTCGTCTCCTCGGTGGAGCCGATCACTTCGATGTCACGACGATCGGTGTGGAGAAGTGTTGCAAGGTCGGCGCCATCGTCCATGGTGATGGCCGGCGCATGGTCGAGGACGGCATGGATGTGCTTGTAATAGGTTTCGGCGTCCTCGCCTCGTATGGCAAACACCGGGATCCCCTCCGCAACCAGGGCGGCTGCGACATCGTCCTGGGTGGACAGGGGGTTCGAGGCGCAAAGGAGTGGCTCGGCACCACCATCGCGCAGGGCAAGCATGAGGTTCGCCGTCTCGGCCGTGACATGGAGACAGGCGGCGACGATGAGCCCTTCCAGGGGCTTCTCTTTGGCGAATCGCTCGCGCACGGTGGCCAGCACCTGCATCCGGCGCCCCGCCCACTCGACTCTTCGGGCACCTTCCTCGGCGAGGTCGGGGTTGGCAATGTCGTAGTTCATCTCAGTCCTTTACTAAGAGTTTCTTCAGTTTCTCGATGGTCACCACCGGAACCGGGTCTACGCCGGCTTCCTCGGCCAGCATCCACGAGACGAGGTCCCCAGACGCGGTCAGCGACATCAGGCGGGCCAGGTCGGAGTCACCCGCGGCCGATACCTCGGCGAGCCAGGGCACCGCGAACCCGGTCAGATCAGATGAATGGTCGAGCCGGGCCCGAATCCGGGGGTGATCCGCTCCATCCGTCAGAGCCACGATCCCCAGCAGGTCACGGGTCACCGAAGGCAGAGTCTCCCAACCGACCAGCTCGTTGTGATCGAGCTCTGGCAACAAGGACCACCAGGCCGGCATCTTGGCGTTCTCGTTGATCTGTGTCTTCCAGCGCTGGGCGGCGGTGCCGCTGATCGGCCCGCCTCCGTAGACGATCGTGATTCGACCGGTGAGCTCCTTGGCCAACCCCGACGCCATCTCCCAGGTCTCGGACCCTTCAGACGAGGCGGCATCGACCAGGTCGGCCGCCTCGTCGAGAGCAGCAACCTGATCCGGCAGAACACCGAACGCGGCGAGCAACCTCGAGACCGCTCCCACCAGATAACCGACCGCGGCTCTGGGTTGGAGGCCCGTGGGGACACTGATCGACGGCCAACCTTCGTCGACGGACAACTCGGCCAGCCGCCCACCGGTGGTGATGGTGACGATCGACAGACCTGCGGCCTTGGCCGCGGTCACCAGGTCGATCGTCTCCTCGGTGTTGCCCGAGTACGAGATGGCAACGACCGTGGGCTGCACCCGTGACACCCAACCGGGAAGTGGTGAATAACCCTTGTGCACCGCGACCCGGCCCGGAGACTGTGAAGCCAGGGCTGCACCGAAGTCGCCCGCGATCCCTGACCCGCCCATTCCTCCAACCAGGATCTCTGAGGCCGGCGCCACCACAGGCAATTCGAAATCCCGCGCCCAGCGCAGCTGGTCGCCGAGAGTCCGGATCATGTCCAACATCTCACTCATCGGAACCCCCCTCGGCTTCTTCAATCAGCATGATCGGTATTCCATCGCGGACCGGATAATGGCGGTCGCACCTGGTGCACACCAATTGTGATCCCTCCACATCCTCGGTCAGCGCTGCCTTGTCGACGGGACAAACCAGCACTGCGGCAAGGTCGGGATGGATGAGACTCATTGTTGCTCCTGAACGATCTTCTCGACGCGTTTGACGATATCCGCCACCGCCTCCGGATCAGGCCCCTCCACGTTGAGCCGTAGCAACGGCTCGGTGTTGGAAGGGCGAAGATTGAACCAGGTATCACCAAGA
This sequence comes from uncultured Acidimicrobiaceae bacterium, assembly GCA_964600055.1. Taxonomy (GTDB): domain Bacteria; phylum Actinomycetota; class Acidimicrobiia; order Spongiisociales; family ZC4RG35; genus JARDZU01. The sequence goes on along the minus strand of CAZRID010000089.1, from coordinate 4,934 downwards.
TCGACAGTCAGGCCGTCGAGGCGATCGATTCCGGCGTCGGGGAACGATGACTCGACAAGATCAATCGAAGCCTGAGGATCTTTGACCTCGAAGTTGATCTCTCCCGACGCCGAATACAACTCGACGTCACGTCGGAGGGCAGAGAGCGGGCGGCCGTCCTCGGAGATCACCCTCATCAGGATGAGCATCGCCAGCATCCCCGAGTCGGCGCGGTAGTTGTCGAGGAAGTAGTAATGGCCGCTGTGCTCGCCGCCGAACACCGCCCCCGATTCGGCCATCACCTGTTTGATGTAGCTGTGGCCGACCCTCGTCCTCACTGGAACTCCTCCGGCGGCTCGGATCACCTCGGGCACGGCGCGTGAGGTGATCAGATTGTGGATGATCGTCGCCCCCGGTCGACCCTGGAGCATCCAGCGGGCGATGAGCGCGGTGACCGTGCTCCCACTCACCGGCGAGGCTTTGTCGTCAATGAAGAAGGCACGGTCGGCATCACCGTCGAAGGCAACTCCCAGGTCGTATTCACCGTTGGCCACCATCTCGATGAGGTCCTGGAGGTTCTCGAGCTGGATCGGATCGGCCGGATGATTTGGGAAGGTCCCGTCGGGCTCGAGATACAGACCGTCGAGGGAGGCATCGAGACGCCCGAACACTCTGGTCACCGTGATCCCGGCCATCCCGTTACCGCCGTCGGCAGCCACTCGCAGCGGCCCGATCGTCGAAGGGCCCACGATCGTCAGAAGATGGTCCACATAGTCATCGATGGCGTCGACATGGCGCACCGCGCCCGTCGAGCCCGACCCGACTCCCGAACCCCGAAGAACGAACTCCTTGATTTCGACAAGCCCGGTGTCGGCGCCCACCGGTGCTGCCCCGGCCCGACACAGTTTGAGGCCGTTGTACAGAGGCGGGTTGTGCGAGGCGGTGATGATCGCCCCGGGAACATTGTGCTTTCCCGAGTAGAAGTAGACGAGGTCGGTCGGCACCTCGCCGAGATCGATCACATCGCCCCCGGCGCTCGTGATGCCCGCAACAAGCCCGTCGAACAGCCCGGATGACGATTCCCGAATGTCCCTGCCGACCGCGACTTCGCCCGCATCGAGCAATGAGACGAAGGCTTGCCCGATCATGTGAAACAACTCGGGATCGATGTCTCCATTGTCGGTGCGGCCGCGGATGTCATAGGCCTTGAAAACGGCGTCAGGATTCATCGAGGAAGCCGAGTCTAGGGATCGGCCTATCGCTTGCTGATTCCTACACTCCCCACTTCCGATGAGCCCTACCTTCTCCATCGTGGTGCCTGTGTACAACGAAGCCGCCTTCATCCCCAGGGCCCTCCCGACCCTTGTAAAGGAGATGGAGAGCCTCGATGAGTCCTATCGGATCCTCATCGTCGAGAACGGCTCCACCGACGATACGGCTCGAGTTGCGACCGCGACCGGCGATGGCCTGCCCGTCACGGTTCTCTCGCTCGCCGAGGCCGACTACGGAGCGGCGATGAGGCACGGGTTTCTCGAAGCGGATGGGGACTGGGTGATCAACTTCGATATCGACTACTTCTCGGCCGATTTCCTGCGACGGGTCCTGAGTCTCGAAGGGGTCGACCTTGTCATCGCCTCCAAGCGGGATCCTGACTCTGAAGACCGTCGCCCCTTCATACGCCGGATTGCGACCATGGTGTTCAACCTTCTCCTGCGCACCATCCTCAATTCCCATGTGAGCGACACCCACGGAATGAAAGCCTTCCGTCGGGCCCTGGTGGCCGACGTCGCGCCGTCGGTGGTCAGCCGTCAGGACCTCTTCGACACCGAGTTGGTGGTGCGGGCCGAAAGAGCCGGTTACACGATCCGGGAGGTGCCGGTGGTGGTCGAGGAGCTTCGTGTGGCGAGGTCGTCACTGGTGAAGCGTGTTCCAAGAACGATCCGGGGATTGTTGAGGATTCGCCGGACCCTCAAGGACGAGGCGCTACGCCTGACGACGGCGCAGGCCCCAGACGGCGACACCAAGTAAGGCGACCACACCCAGCAGGCTGGCAATCTTGCCCCCACTCTCGGCCCAGGTGTCCTGGAACTCGAGGACCACGTGCTCACTGGTCGGGACCACCACCATCAATGAGGGACTTGCCCTCCAGGGACCGTCGGCTCCTTCAGCCGTCCAGTTGGGGAAATAGGACACCTTGACCAGATGGGGAACACCGATCGCACTGGTGGTGAAGGAGATCCGGTGATTGTCCACCACGATGTCGCTCACCGCATCCTCTGGGGTGTCGAGCGGCAGGTTCGGTCGCTCCTGGATCGACTCGATGCGTGGCCATTCCTCGGGGCCGTCTGAGACCACCCAACGATCGAGGTTGTCGACGTCTTCGTACCACGCGAGGGCCATGTCGAAGAAGCTCGGCAATTCCTGACCATCCGAGCCCGTCACCGTTTCTGCACCGGTCAGCGAAGCGAGCATGCCGCGGTCGGGGACCTCGTAGACCGCAGGCTGGAAGCCGGCTGCCTCCACGAGTTGGGTCTCGGGAAGCTCGTAGATCGTGAACCGGCCGGTCGAGGCCAGCTTGGTCATCTCGGAGAACCCGTCGGCGCGCTTTGTCGCCTCAGGTGTGAACGACACGTAATAGTTGACACCGAACAGCTCGAGATGCTTCAGGCCGCGGGTCATGTCCCCGGTGTGATAGGTGAGCCCCGGGATCGGGTTGGAGGGGTGCTCGGACATCTCCGAAGAGTTGATGAAATGAAACGGCGTGGTGAGAGAGGACTCGAAGTAGAGCCCCTCCATCGAAGGATGCGAGCCCTCGGTCCAATAGGGAATCAGCATGGGAGACATCGGCGTACCAAACTCGTTCAGGTCCTTGTTGGCCTCCCAATGAACCCGCCCGTCGGGAAGGGCGTCGATCTCGGTCATCAGCGCCTGGTACTCGAGCCACGGCCCCTTCGACTCGTAACCCTCGTAGTTCCATTTGGCCCACCCGTCGACGAAGGTGACACCGGAGAGGGCTCCAAGGACGACCACTGCAATCGTGCCGGCCGTGAGGAAGTTGCGTGTCGACATCATCATGTCCCACATGAACGAGACTCCGATGAGCAGTGCCCCGGCCAGGGCGACCGGCACCCAGGCCCACACCGGGAAGTCGGCAGAATCGGCGACCAGGGCGCAGGCGACGATTGTGGTCAGAGCGATCAGCGCCCTCGGCCAATGGGTCGAGATCCGGGACGGCAGCCGTCGAGACAACCAGATGATGGCGGCGCCCACCGCGACCGCTGCAAAGAACGAAACTCCGAAGTACCAATACGGCAGAAGCCGGCCGTTCCACAACTTCCAACGCTCACCCCCGAAGATCCCGGGGAAGAGCTCGGGCATGAGGTTCGGCAACGGGAAGTAGATGACCGGCAACAGAGTCGCGGCGAGAAGCGGTGCAGCCCTGGAAGTCCGGCGACTGATCCAGATCGCACCCGCGACGGCCAACGGGAGCAGCAGCCACAACTCGACAGGGAAGACCTCTTCCAGGCGTGAAAGCGGCGTCCAAGACATGTCTGAGGTGAGCCCGATCCGGGCCACGAGGGGAAGGGCCCAGAAAGCAGCGATGGCGAACCCCCAAGCCCAGATGGCCAACGTCCGCCAGAAACCCTTGCGCCAGGGAAGGACGAACAACGAGGCGAAGATGACAACGATGGTCGTCAGGACATGGCAGAGAGCGGTAGCGGCGAGTGCCAGCGCCGCCCATTTCGTGTACTTCCGGTCGTCGCGAACCGCCCTGATCAGCAGACCGAGGTAGACGAAGGACAGGGCGAACGACCACGAGTAGGCGAACTCCCCGGCAAGGGTGGAGGCGACATTGCCCCCATAGATCGAATAGCTCTCGAAGAAGGCGAAGACCACGCCCGAACCTGCGGCAACGAGTGATATGTGCTTGCCGAGACGCATCGACCGGGCGAGGTAATAGGCAGCAGGCGGGGTGGCGAGCAGGCCGATCACCGTCACCACTTTGAACGCCACCCCATATGGGAGGAACAGGTCGAGGAAGACGATGGTCAGTGAGGGCAGGGGGAAGTAGAAGTAGAACGCCGGGAACCCGGCAAACCAATCGTTGGACCATCCCAGAATCCGCCCCTCGGGAAGAAGGACGTCTCTCAGATAGGCCGGGCCCAGGACGTGGGCCCCCATGTCACCACCCGTCGGGGTGGTGGACGAAATGATCCACCATGGGTTCATCACCACCAAGATGACTAGGGAGATCCCGGCGAGGGTGAGGACGATCGGCCAGGTGTTCTCCCGGATGGTGGCCCGGGGTGAGGTCACGTTCGGTGCTGTCGGACGATCTCGAGAATCTGCGAGATGTCGATGTCGACGCCATCGCGGTTCCACCACTTTTCCTCACAGTTATGGCACGCGAAGAACAGCACCTCTGTCCCGTCCGGAAGGACGTGTTCGATCTCGATCACATCAGGTTTTGAGCACTGGGGGCAGTTCATTTCGTCTCGACGCTGGCTAGGTGGGATATCGTAAGTCGCGTTGGCCGCTAGAACAACGCTTCCTCTTCGAGGAGACGGCCGACGTACTTGCTCCGTCTCTTGCCGTCCTCGGTCCAGTAGGCGTACCAATAGGGGCCATGTGGGCACTGGGTGCACCCTGGCTTCCCGCACCGCACACTCTGCTGGCGCAATCTCACCTCGGGATGATCATCTGCGATCAGGGCTCCCGATCGTTGTAGCTGTGCCCTGGTCAGGATGAGGAGACGACGAAGGTCGTGCTCGTCCAGATCCCTGACCGCGTCCAACAGGTCGCGGTCGAGAGACATCAGGCCACGGACAGCGGAGCGAACAATCGGGTGACGGTGCGACGGTCGGTCAGGGTCCAACCTTGCGGGGGGATCATCCGGTCAGCATGATCAGCGCACATGGCGTACCCATGTGGCTCCATGCCGTTGACGAGATCAT
>CAZRID010000088.1:0-10297 GCA_964600055.1 uncultured Acidimicrobiaceae bacterium | reverse complement strand
GTCGCCGCTCTGGTTCCCCGGGCCGAGATCGAAGGCGAGATGGGCGACACACATGTCGGTCTCCAGGCCCGTCTCATGTCCCAGGCCCTGCGCAAGCTGGCCGGGAACCTGAACAAGTCGAGGACCACCGCCGTCTTCATCAACCAGCTTCGGGAGAAGATAGGTGTGATGTATGGGTGCTTCCATTACTCGACGCGGGTGACCCTGGCAGACGGATCACAGGAGAAGATCGGCAAGATCGTCAACCAGCGGCTCCCCGTCGAAGTCATGGCTGTCGATCCTGTGACTGGGAAGGTGGAGCCGAAGAAGATCGTCAACTGGTTCGACAACGGCAAAGCCCACGAGTTCCTGCAGTTCACGGTCTACAAGCCGGCGGGCAACGGTCGCGCACAATTTGCTGCCACCGCCAACCATCTCATCGCCACCCCCGGGGGCTGGAGGGAAGCCACCGAGCTGCTGGCAGGAGATCGGGTGCTCATGCCACTTCCTCATTACTTGTCCGAGCAGCAGAGACAGCTGGTTCTCGGGTCGTTGATGGGGGACGGGGCGGTGTCTCCGAAACGCCCACACGCCGGTGGTCCCGGCATCAAGTCCAGATTCCGCTTCACACACGGGCCGAAGCAGAACGCATACGCAGAGTGGAAGGCGAATCTGCTCGCCGGTGTGCCACTGTCTATTTCACGCCACTCGATGGGTGGGTTGATGGTTGGCACCACTCCGTTGGTCGAGCTCGATGAGTTACGCGAGTCGGTGTACGTCGGAGGGAAGAAGGTCTTCAGCTGGGACTACCTGAAGGAGTTGACGCCCTTCGCTCTCGCCCTCTGGTACATGGATGACGGCAGCTTCGCTGTGCGTCGCAAGGATGGGTCTGCAGGACGATCAGACGTCTGCGTCGAGGCCATGGACATGGGATCGCGACGTCGCCTCGTCGCTCTTCTTCGTGAAAGTTACGACCTCAGTTGCAAGCTGATCGATCGAGCCGGCAAGGCCGTCATCCTCTTCGATCGTGACGGGACCGAGGCCCTTCACGAATTGATCGCCCCATACGTTCCAGAGCCCATGTCCTACAAGTTGCTCCAGCATCACCGGGGCAAGGGATCTGTCGTCGTGGAGCCGGCGGAGAAGAGCTTCAAACTCACAGCGGTTCCGATTCTCGATATCAGTGTCAAGCCACCGACGAGGAGTATGCGTCGATTCGACATCGAGGTCGAAGGTCATCACAACTACTTGGTCGACGGGGTCATGGTGCACAACTCACCGGAGGTAACGCCCGGTGGGCGGGCGCTCAAGTTCTATTCGACGGTCCGTCTCGACATCCGTCGCATCGAGACCATCAAGGACGGCGCGGAGAGTGTCGGGAACCGGGTGAAAGTCAAGGTGGCCAAGAACAAGATGGCTCCGCCTTTCCGTCTCGCCGAGTTCGACATCATGTTCGGCCATGGGATCTCGCGTGAGGGCAGTCTTCTCGATGTGGCCGTCGATCACGGTGTGGTCAAGAAGAGCGGCGCCTGGTTCACCTTCGATGATGACCAGTTGGGTCAGGGTCGGGAGAATGCCAAGCGTTTCCTGCGAGAAAACCCCGAGGTCGCGATGCAGCTTCAGGCAAAGGTCTACGAATTGGTCATGCCGAGCGAAGAGCCTGCCGAGGGCGGGATCGAGGGAGAAGCAGTAACAGCCGGCGCCGAAGAGCAGGTCACCGACGAGGAGTAGACGTTTCGCTGACGCCGTCTGCGTGTAGCATCGGTATCCGACACACGAACACAACTTTGAAACGCAAGCCGGATACGAGAATGATCAGGAGGAGCGACCGAACCAACGGGTGACCGCAACCCGCCTTCGAAGTCAGCTTCTATTCGTGTGCCGAGCCCATCAGGGCTCGGCACGTTTCGTCTCAAAGCCGGGGAAGGGACCACGATGGACAACGTGACGGTTTTGCTCACGGTGCTTGGAGTCGTCATCGGGCTCGGCTTTGGATACCTCATTGCCCGTCTCTCCATAGCCAAACGCCGGGAACGCGATGGTGTCTCCGCCGAGGACACGGTGACTTCCGCCCGAACCGAGGCTCAAAAGATCCTGGCCAAAGCCGACGACGAGGGCAGGGCCAAGGCCGAGGCATACCGTGAACGCGAAGACGCCAACCTCGAGCATCGGCGTCTCGAGGTCTCCAATCTCGAATCGAGAATGGGTCAGCGTGAGGAGACTCTCGATCAGAGGGCATCCAATCTCGCTCAGCGGGAGAAGATGCTCATCGATCGGGAGGAGGAGCTCAACGGATCCCGCGGGGAGTTGGAGCGTTTGAAGGAAGAGGCCCGTTTCCGTCTGGAACAGGTGGCGGGCATCGACGTGACGGCGGCCAAGACAGAGATGTTGGCCCAGGTCGAGGACGAGGCACGTCGTGAGGCCATGATCGTCGTCCGCGACCTGGAGATCAAAGCTCGTGAAGAGGCAGATCGTCGTGCCCGGAGGATCCTGGCCACGGCCATTCAGCGTCTTGCGTCCGAGGTCGTGACCGAGACCACCGTCTCGGTGATCCAGCTCCCTTCCGACGACATGAAGGGCCGAATAATCGGACGTGAGGGTCGCAACATCCGGCACCTCGAATCGGTGACCGGCACCAACCTGATCGTCGACGACACGCCCGAGGCGGTGTCGGTCTCCTCGTTTGACCCGGTTCGCAGGGAGGTGGCCCGGATCACCCTCGAACGACTGGTCGCTGACGGGCGCATCCACCCGGCCTCGATTGAAGAGGCATACGCCAAGGCCCGTGACGAGGTCGAGCAGAGCATTCGCGACGCCGGGGAGTGGGCACTGGTGGAAGCCGGAGTTTCCCGCATGCACACCGAGATCATCACGCTGATGGGCCGGCTCAAGTACCGGACTTCATATGGCCAGAACGTGCTCAATCACCTGGTGGAGACGGCGCACATCGCGTCGATGCTGGCCTCGGAGCTGGGGATCGACCCGGCGCCTGTCAAACGAGCTGCATTGCTCCATGACATCGGCAAGGCAGTGACCCATGAGGTGGAAGGCTCTCATGCCTTGATCGGCGCCGAGATCGCTCGGCGCTTCGACGAGGATCCGGCCGTCGTCCACGGCATCGAAGCCCATCACAACGAGGTGGAGCCCAGGACCATCCTTGCCGTGATCGTCCAGGCTGCGGACGCGGTGTCCGCAGCGAGGCCGGGCGCCAGACGAGAGACTCTCGAGGGTTATGTGAAACGACTCGAGCGTCTGGAGACTCTGGCTATGGAGTTTCCGGGCGTCGACCACGTGTTCGCCCTCCAAGCGGGGCGTGAGATCCGGGTGGTGGTTGACCCGGGAAATGTCTCCGATCTGGACGCCAGGGAGCTTTCCCGCAAGATCGCCCGTAAACTCGAGGAAGACCTTCAGTACCCGGGTCAGATCCAAGTCACCGTGATCCGGGAGTTTCGGGCAACCGACTTCGCACGCTGAGGTGACGACATGACCCAGTCTGTACTGCTTCCGACTCCGACCCTGCGTGAGCCGGCCCGACGTCAGCCGACACGGGCCGGGCAGCGCTATTTCATACGCACCTTCGGGTGCCAGATGAACGAGCACGATTCGGAGCGGATCGCCGGCCTGTTCGAGGTCGACGGGATGACTGCCACCGACGGGTTCGAGAGCGCCGATGTGGTCTACATCAACACTTGCACGATCCGTGAGAACGCCGACAACCGGATGTACGGCAACCTAGGGCAACTGAAGGCGATCAAGGACCTCAACCCGGGCATGATGCTGGTCGTGGGTGGCTGTGCCGCCCAGAAGGACCGTGACCTGATCCGGCAGCGAGCACCCTGGGTAGACGTGGTCATGGGCACCCACAACCTCGACCGGGTGCTCGATCTCCTCGATCACGCCGAGAGTTGGGGCCCCATCACCGAAGTCGTCGATGAGCTGCAGGCCATGCCATCCTCCCTCCCGGTCAAGCGCGAGCTGAACCATTCCGCATGGGTCACGATTCAGGTGGGTTGCAACAACAGCTGCACCTTCTGCATCGTTCCGTCGGTGCGGGGTGTGGAGGTGTCACGGCGTCCGGGCGACATAGTCCGCGAGGTGGAGCGACTGGCTGGCGACGGCGTCGTCGAGGTGACGCTGCTCGGGCAGAACGTGGACACCTACGGAAGGGATCTCGCCCTCGATGGCAAGCGACGTCCAATTTTCGGCGAGTTGCTGCGCAGGGTGGGTGCGGTCGACGGGATCCGCAGGGTTCGTTTCACCAGCCCTCACCCCAACGATTTCCGAGAAGACGTCGCCATGGCCATGGCCGAGACCGAAGCTGTTTGCGAACATCTTCATTTCCCGCTCCAGTCCGGTTCGGACCAGATGCTGCGCGCCATGCACCGGGGCTACAACCGGAAAAAGTACACCGAGCGGCTGGCCATGGCCCGTGACATCATTCCCGGTCTGGCCGTTACCACCGACATCATCGTCGGCTTCCCGGGGGAGACCGAGGAGGACTTCGCCCAGACTCTGCAAGTCGTGAAAGAGGCCCGGTTCGACCAGGCATTCACGTTCATCTTCTCTGCGCGTCCGGGGACGGCAGCCGCCGGGATGACCGACCGATTCGTTCCCGATGACGTCATCAAAGAGCGTTTTGGCCGCCTGACGGACCTCCAGAACCGGATCTCGGGGGAGCGGAATGCAGAGTTGGTGGGGGCGAAGCTCGAGGTCCTCAGCGAAGGACCGTCACGCAAGAACCCCGATGTGGCCACCACCAGGACCCGAACCGGCAAGGTCGTCCATGTCCAGGGGGAGCACCCGGAGGGCGAGTTTCTTGACGTCGCGATCGAGGCGTCCCATCCGCATCATCTCACCGGGAGTCGCATCTGACCCGGTTCCTGGCCCTTTTGGGCCCCACCGCCTCCGGCAAGACCGAGGTGGCGATCAGTCTGGCCGAGAAGCTCAATGCCGAGATCATCTCGGTCGACTCGATGCAGGTCTATCGCGGCATGGACATCGGGACCGCCAAGCCGACCATGCTGGAGCGACGGGGGATACCTCACCATGGGATCGACGTTGCCGACCCCGAGGACGTCTTCTCCGTCGCCGAGTTCCGCCGTCTCGGTCGGCAGGTGCTGTCGGAGAGTCGGGCGCCTGTGTTGATCATCACGGGAGGATCAGGTCTGCACTTTCGTGCGGTCGTAGACCCGATGAGCTTCGCCCCCACCGATCGGGAGCTCCGGGCCGAGCTCGAGGAGCGCGAGGAGGATGGATTGGTCGAGGAGTTGTTGGGGGTGGACCCATCGGCGAGGTCCTATGTCGACCTGGCCAACCCGCGGAGGGTGATCCGGGCGGTTGAGATCTATCAGCTGACGGGGGAGACGCCGAGCATGCGTGCCGGAACCGCCCTAGCCGAGGATGTGCGCCGCTATGTCCCCGAGGTCAGGTTCGAGGCGGTCGGCATCGATCCCGATGGGGAGCTCGAGACCCGGGTGGATCTTCGGTTGGCCCGCATGCGTGAAGGCGGGCTCATCGATGAGGTGCAGCGTCTGGCTCCCAGGCTGGGGCGCACCGCAAGGAATGCCGTGGGATACCGTGAGATCATCAGCGCGCTGGACGGCGAGATATCGATGGACGAAGCGTTCGCCAGGGCGTCGGCCAACACCAAGAAACTTGCCCGCAAGCAGCGCACCTGGTTTCAGCGGGATCCCCGGATACGCTGGATACCCTGGATCGAGGATCTCGACCAGAGAACGAGGCGAGTATTGGAGACCTTCGGTTGAGTCGTTTCGAATTCACGAAGATGCAGGGCCTGGGCAATGACTTCGTGGTGCTCGAAGGACCTTCGAAGCCCAGTGTCGAAGACGTCGTTCGTCTCTGCAATCGCCGGTTCGGAGTCGGCGCCGACGGCGTTCTCGTGGTTTCTCCCGGCTCCCCGATCGTCATGGACTACTGGAATGCCGATGGGAGCGCCGCCGAGATGTGCGGTAACGGCCTTCGATGTGTCGGGCGATACGCGTACGACAGGGATTGGGTCGATGGCCCTGAGTTCGAGGTGGATACCCCGAGCGGGGTACGCACGGTTCGGGTCGACGACGATCAGGTCAAAGCCGAGATCGGCCCCGCACTCATCGAAGGCGAGGAGACGGTTGACGGATTCACCTACCGGCTCGTCGACACCGGCAACCCGCATGCGGTGCGCATCGTCGAAGACCCTGCATCCATCGATGTGCCGGCCGTCGGATCGAAGGTTGCGAAAGAGGCGGGTTTCGACTCAGGGTGCAATGTCGAATTCATCGCGGTGAACGGCGATCAGGTGATGATGAGGGTCTGGGAGCGAGGAGTGGGGGAAACCCTCGCCTGTGGGACCGGGATGGTGGCTGCTGCGGCGGTAGCGCTCGATGGGGCGGATGGGACCATTCAGGTCAATGTCCCCGGAGGGTCGGGTCAGGTCGTGATGAAAGACAAGATGGCCTGGCTCATCGGCCCCGCCGAATACTCCTTTACCGGGGTGTTCGATCAGGGATAGCGACGAAGGACGCTGACGACCTTCCCCACCAACTCGACACCGTCGGTGAAGACCATCGGCTCGTAGGCCGGGTTCTCCGACTCGAGGATGACCTTCCCGTCGCGGCGGCGCAGCCGTTTCACAGTCGCCTCCTCGCCATCGATCAATGCGGCAACGATCTCACCGTCACGGGCGTCCTTCTGACTCCGGATCGCCACCAGATCGCCGTCGAAGATGCCGGCGTTGATCATGGAGTCACCCTTCACCTCGAGGAGGAAGACAGGGTCGGTGCCGATGAGGTCCACCGGCAGCGTCATCACGTCCTCGACGTGCTCTGCGGCCAGGATCGGGGTACCTGCGGCGATCCGCCCCAAGACCGGGACGTCGCGGAGCCGGTCGGGCAAGGGTGCCGCAGCGGCGGGTCTCATGTCATCGACGATCATGATCGCCCTGGGCTTGGTGGGGTCCCGCTTAATCGCCCCGGCGGCGACAAGGGCGGAGAGATGGGAGTGGACTGTCGACGGGGAAGACAACCCCACCGCCTCACCGATCTCCCGCACCGAAGGCGGATAGCCGCGATCGGCGACTGTCTTGCGGATGTGTTCCAGAACCTGTTGCTGACGTTCGCTGAGCACCCTGACTCCTTCCGGGCTGTTGCTCGATGAGGTTAATCGAACAAGAGTTCGGAACCAAACATATGTTCGTCTCACGTCTTACGTTCCACGTTCTGCTCGACCAGGAGGCACGGGTTCGAAACGCGCACGTAAGACGTAGGACGTAAAACGTAAAACGGGGCGAAGCCCAACTTGACATCGAACAGACGTTCGCTAATCTATCGAACGCATGTTCGGCTACGGACTGCATCCAGCAAAACCCGCAAGGGCCCGACCAGGAGGAAGACCAAATGCAGACGGCAAACCTTCAGCTGTCCGTCCGGCTGTCATTGCTTCTCGCAGCCGTCTGCGTGGCCTTCCTCCTGATTGGTGGTTCGGCCGATGCCGACATCCCGACCCCGGCACCGGTCGAGTACCTCGTCGAATCGGGTGACACTCTGTGGGCCATAGCCTCGGGCATCGCCGCTCCGGGTCAGGACGTCCGTCGACTCGTGGCCGACATCAGCCGGCTGAGCCAGATCGACGGCGGTTCCATCTTCCCCGGTCAGATCCTTCTGATCCCGACCAGCTGACATCGTCCAGGTCGAGCCGGTTCTACCCTGAATCTCGTGAGCAATGTTGAACTTCGAGATGTGGTCGCGTCGGATCTGGCTTCCTTCTGGGAACAGCAACTCGACGAGGTCGCCAACCACATGGCCGCATTCAGCGTTGTGGACCCTACGGATCGAGCGGCTTTCGACGACCGGTGGCGACGGATCTTCGCCGACGACACATTGATCAAGAAGACGATCCTGCTCGACGGGCAGGTGGTGGGGAGCATCTTCTGTCACCAGTGGTTTGGCGAGACCGAGATCGCCTATGGGATCGACAGGCTCCACTGGGGAAAAGGCATCGTCACCTCGGCCTTGACCCGGTTTCTCGAAGTAGTCGAGGAAAGACCGCTCCACGCCCGGGCAGCGGCCGACAACCTCGGCTCGATCCGTGTTCTCGAGAAATGCGGCTTTCGTCTCACCGATACCGAGCGTGCATTTGCCAATGCGAGGGGTGAGGAGATCGACGAGGCCGTATTCGTCATCGATTCGGCCTGAGCCGACTCGCCGAGCGCGAGCCCCTGTCACCGGTTTACGCTGCTCGGATGCTCTGCCCGATTTGTGATGCGCCGAGCACGCGCGTGATCGATAGTCGTCCCGCAGATGCCGGACAGGCAATTCGCCGACGCCGTGAGTGCGAAAACTGCCGACACCGCTTCACCACGTATGAGCGTCTCGAGCCACAACTGATGGTGCGCAAGAGAAACGGGCGTCTCGAGCCCTTTTCCACGGCGAAGGTCGCCGTCGGCATCTCAGCGGCTCTGGCCGACCGACCGATATCGGGCTCGGCCATCGAGAGTCTCGCCGAGGAAGTCGAGGCTTCCCTGCGCGGCCACGGATCCCAGGTCAGCTCCGAGGACATTGGACGTGAGGTGCTACAGCGTCTGCGGGCACTGGACGAGGTGGGATATCTCCGCTTCGCCTCGGTGTACAAGGAATTCCAGGACGCCGCCGACTTCGAGAAGGAGGTCGCGGCCCTGGAGTCAGCCGATTAGTTGCTCCAGCCTGGCCTCGGCCCGCTCGAGGAGCGCCGACACCGAGACCGAAATCTCTCCCATGTCCACCAGTAGAGCATGGCGGACCTGCTGCAACTCGGCGCGAAGGGTGCCGATTGCCTCGACCGCTGCCGCCCGGTCCTCGGTGCGCAGGGCGTCGAGATAGGCACTCTGGGTTGTCTCGAGGTGGGCGCTAAGGGCGTCCAGAGCCGTGGGGGCCTGGCCTGTGACTTCGGTCGGGAGTGCCTCATGTACCGCTTCGAAGCCGCTCCTCCATTCGCTGAAGGCCGCGGTGGCGGTGACCAGGTCGGTCAACCCCGGGTCGGTCTCCAGGAGGGGAAGGCTCAGGGCAGGCTCGAGCGCCGTCCGATAGGCGGTGGCGTCCATGAGTTGCCGGGACGCGTCGAGGGCAAGACTTGCGGCATCGGCGGCTGCCGAGCGATTCGCCGAATCCGACGCCTGAAGCTCGGCAGACGAGGCGAACATGGCCCTCGCCGCTTCCCCCATGTCGAAGAAGACCGTCGAGTCCTGGTTGGCCTGGGGGAGACGCTCCGCATCCAGGTCGGCGATCAGCCGTGAGGCCTGGTCGAAGGTCCCGGCCAGGGCTGACGCCTGTGTCTGAAGCTGGGCCAGCGCCGACGTCGCAGCGCCGCCCGGCTTGGTGAAGAACCAGTAGCCAAGGCCGGCCACCGCCACCACAACGACGAACACCCCCAGCAGAACCGGCCAGCGGAAGTCGCGTTGTTCCAGCTTCTTGGCACTGAATGCCTGTGGCGCCCAATCGATCAACGAGGGCGCGTGCAACTCGGTGGAGTCCCACATGTCTTTGACCAGTTCACCGGTGGGCTCCACGTGCCGGGTGTGCCTTCCTACGAGGAGTGGGACCAATTCGGTGGTTTGGGTTGTCTCAGACCCGAGACCTGGATCGGCAGCCGGTGCGATGGGCGGCGTGGTCCAGTTGACGGTTGGCGTGTCGATGAATCCAAGTGACTCCATCGAAGCGAGACGCATGAAGCGTCGTTTGGCGTGAGAGGTGGCGGTCATAGGGCACACTCGCTTACAGTCGTCACGTCATCCCGCTCGATGCCCCGTGACACCGACATGCAGGCTAATTTCGTAAGACTCGATCCGGAAGTGGAAATACCCACAACTGCACATATCGGCGATGCAGCGGTCGACCTTCAGACGAGAACCGATTTTTCTCTCGAACCGGGAGCCAGGGCCTCGGTTCCAACGGGTCTGGTGGTTGCCATCCCCGAAGGCCATGCGGGTCTTGTGCTGCCCAGGAGCGGCCATGCCCTCCGGTCGGGGCTCGGGGTGGTCAACGGGCCTGGGTTGATCGATTCCGGATATCGAGGGGAGGTGTCGGTCCTGCTCATCAACCACGGTTCGGAACGGGTGTCGTTCGCCAAGGGGGACCGAATCGCACAACTGGCGGTGGTGCCCGTGGCTTCGGTCGATTGGGTAGAGGTTGAGACGTTGGACGAGACGCCGAGGGGCTCTGGTGGCTTTGGTTCGAGCGGATCGTGAGCCTTTTGGTTGCCGTAGGTCGTCGGTTACAATCCGGTTCCCGTGCGGAAGTAGCTCAGTTGGCTAGAGCGCAACCTTGCCAAGGTTGAGGTCGCGGGT
>CAZRID010000087.1:3471-10480 GCA_964600055.1 uncultured Acidimicrobiaceae bacterium | reverse complement strand
GCCGGGTGTTGGTGGCATGGCTCTACAACAACACCAACCGCAGCGTGTTCCTGGTCGGTCTGTTCCATGCGGCTTTCAACACCACCACCGGACCGGTCACACGAGAGTTCATCCCGGCCACCGCCGAGGATCAATTCCTGGTACAAATCGGGGGCCTCATCATCGCCGCCATCCTCGTCGCGGTCATCACCCGGGGCCGCCTTTCGTACCGACCGGCGGCTGTTCGCAAGGAACACCCCGGAACCACTCGAAACTGAGCACCGAAACTTGCAAAAGTTAGTGAGTGGGAAAACCTTTGTCTAAAAGGGCTTTTTGGGGTCCCGGGAGGCCCGAATACACAGCAGGTTTCCTAAACCGTTCGGCCTGTTTCGACGACTTGGAAGAACAGGCAAACAGGCCTCCTGACCAGGCTTATACCTTCTCACCGTCTCACGTCATTTTGCATCATTTCACCCCGCTTGCGGCCCAGGTGCGGCCCAAAATGCGGCCCAGAGTTGGGTGGAGGAACGGCTTGGAGCGCCCCGGACGATTCTTAGACTGCCCCCATCACTCTCGGGAGCGCATATGCCGGTAGTCGGACCTGTCTGAGGTCGTGAACAGAGAATGCCTTCTCTCTCCCTATCACCCCCGCCGTCGACACGAGTTTGGATTCCCCGCGTCGAGCCCAGCTAGACCTCAGCGAGGCGACGAGGCGCCACTGTCAAATTCCGTTACTCGATTGCTGACACAACACCTCGAGACCTCCCCACCGGGGGCCACCCGTCGACCGGAACAACCCGGCTGTCACCCGAAGCGACCACCTCTTCGTCTGTGTATTCAGTAGCCAGGTTCGAGGAGGACCAAATGAACTCTCTGGTCAAGAAGACCGGGACCCTCGCAGTAGCCGCGATGCTGGTGGTGCTGATGGCAGCACCGCTCTCGGCGCGAGGAGCGGAAGTGACAAAGGGCTCGCTTGAGTCGTTCGCAGCCGGCACCGGTCACGCCAACTACGGCGACGTCGAGGGGAAGGCGACGATGATCCGCACCGCGTCAGGCGAGACGATCGTCGTGGTCACGGCCAGTGGTCTGACACCGGGTGAGACGTACGGGTCGCATGTCCACAATCAGGCTTGCGACAACGGCGACGCCGGCGGGCACTACAGCTTCGGGTTCGCCGTGCCCGGCGGCGCCTTGGACGGGTCGGAGATATGGCCGGGGCCCTTCACCGCGAACGCCGCGGGTCATGCCGTGGGATGGACCGTCGTCGGAGCCACCGCCGGGACGACTGCGGTGGCGGTGGTCATTCACGCCCCGGGCGGGGCAAAGATCGCCTGCGCCGATCTCAGCTGAGCCCTGGTGCGGGTTGGCGGGGTACCTCGCCGACCCTCACCGAAACAACCTGGCCTTTCGTCGTGCCCGGGGTGGGATTCGAACCCACACGAGCCGATTCGGCTCAAGGGGGTTTAAGCCCCTCGCGTCTGCATTCCGCCACCCGGGCCCGGGTATGGCACTCAGGGTAAAGCCAGGAGCTCCATGGCGACGCCATCGAGGGTGTCGTGCTCGGATACAACGGCTTCGTCGACTTCGAGCGACTCCATCACACCCATCGCCACCAGCGCTCCGGCGAGGATCACCGGGGCTCGCTTGGGGTCGAGGGAAGGGATGTCCGCCGTCTCCTGGACTGACTTCCCGGCCAGTGAGTCGATGACGCTCGCCAACTCGTCTCGGCCCATCCGATGGCCCTGGACCAGGTCCCTCGAGTACCCGGGCAGGTTCTGGGCGATCGCAGCGAGACTGGTCCAGGTCCCGGCCACGCCGACCAGGGTCCCAACCTCGAGGTCGATGTCAAGGAACAAGTCGGCGACCAGGGCTCTCGCCCCCTCCAACTCGGCGATAGGGGCCGGCCGGGATGGGATGACCCGCTCAGTGAGACGAACCGATCCGATGTCGATCGACACTCCGCCTTCGGCGGTGACGAACTCGGTGCTTCCCCCACCGATGTCGGAGACGACGATGGGCGGCTTCAGGGTTACCCCGGTGGTGGCCCCGGCGAAAGCGAGTCTCGCCTCCTCCTCACCCGAGATCAGTATCGGTCTAACTCCGAGTGCGGACGAGGCGAGGTCGAAGAACACTTCACGATTCGAGGCATCTCTGGAGGCTGAGGTCGCAATCGCCATCCGACGTTCCACCTCCTGCTTGCCCATCGTCGCTCCAAATCGGGCAAGAGCCGCCAACGAATCTTCGATCCCCTCCGGGGCAAGAGCCCCGGTGCGATCGACACCACGGCCCAGCCCGGTCACCTCGACCCAGCGCCCGACCTCCCGGGCCCCGTCCATGATCAGCAATCGCATCGAGTTGGTCCCGATGTCGACCGCCGCCACCTTCACGGGTTGTTGACCCAGGCGGGGTTCATCTCCCCGTCGACCACGCAGGGGACGATGCAGTCGAGTGGCTCGATCCAATCCTGCACCAACTCACCCACCGGGTTGTCACCACCGGCCCGGGCATGTGCGTAGTGAGCGTGAAGGCACTTGATCCCGACCAACGTGCCGCCAACTCCACCCGACGGAGCCGGCGTGGTGCCTTCGGGAACCAGCGCGTCGCGCTTGGCGGCATATGCCGTGTGAGCCGCTTGGAGACGCTGACCGAAGCCGGGGTCGGTCTCTGCCTTCCGCTCCAGCCTCTTTATCCCACCGGCGCCCTCGAGACGGCCGATGCGGGTGGTGGCCAACGGGCAGGTCAGCCAGTAGAGGGTGGGAAACGGGGTGCCGTCGTCGAGGATTGGCGGGACTCGCACCACTACGGGAAGACCCAGGTGGCATCGCGACACCGGCATGGAGTCAGCACGGAGCGGTCTCCCGATCTGAGCCTCTACGACTTCGACATCATCAGATGACGTCACTCAGATGGATCCAGGTCGTCCCCCGTGACAAATTCCCAGAGGTGATCCACCCAGGTCTTCTCCTGGGCGGCCGGTTCCGGCGTCTCCGGCGGTGTCGTGTCCGAACGGCCAGGCGGGTCGAGGACCACGTAGGCGGTTTCGCCGGGTTGCACATAGCCCAGCTTCTCTCTCGCCAGCTTCTCGATCTCCTCGTCGGTGTTGAGGGCGGTCACGTCGGCTTGGAGCACCTCGTTCTCTGATTCGAGCGTGGCCAGCCGATCCTGGGCTGAGGTGACCTGGCGCTGCGAGTCGATGATCTGGCGATAGGGCACCACCTGGGTGAGAAAGGCGGCGCCGAGCAGTAGAAACAGCAATGTGACCAGGGCGATCCCGGGGCGCCGGAGAAGAGTCACCGCGACCTCCGGAAAGGTTCCCACCCGGCAAAACGAGCCTCGTTGCCCAGGGACTCCTCGATACGGAGCAGTTGGTTGTACTTGGCCGTGCGCTCGCCGCGAGCCGGTGCGCCGGTCTTGATCTGCCCGGCATTGGTGGCAACGGCGAGATGGGAGATGAAGGTGTCCTCGGTCTCTCCCGAGCGATGGCTGACCATCATCCCGTACGCCGCACCCTTGGCGGTGCTCATCGTGTGCAGCGTCTCGGATACCGAGCCGATCTGGTTCACCTTGATCAGGATCGCGTTGGCCGCTCCTTCTGTGATGCCTCTGCGCAAGAACTCCTCATTGGTGACGAACAGGTCGTCGCCCACCAGTTGGACCCGATTGCCAAGAAGCGAAGTCAGGGCCTTCCACCCATCCCAGTCGTTCTCATCCATCCCGTCCTCGATCGATACGAGCGGGTATCGGTCGGCGAGATCAGCCAGATAGTCGACCATCTGCTCCGACTTCAACTCCCGGCCCTCGAAGTGATAAAGGCCTTCACGATGGAACTCAGTGGCGGCGACATCGAGTGCCAATGCGATCTGGTCGCCGACCTCGTAACCGGCGACTTCGATCGCGTCGACCAGGAGCTCCAAGGCAGCCTCGTTGGTGGGCAGGTCTGGGGCGAAGCCACCCTCGTCGCCGACATTGGTCCCAAGCCCACGGCCACCCATGACCTTTTTCAATGAGTGGTAGACCTCGACGCCGGCACGCAGGGCCTCGGAAAAGGAGGGAAGCCCGGCGGGGACGATCATGAACTCCTGGATGTCCACCGAGTTGGCGGCATGGGCACCACCGTTGAGGACGTTCAAGCACGGAACCGGGAGGACCTGGGCCGAAGGGCCACCGAGATATCGAAAGAGGGGAAGGCCGACGGAGGCAGCAGCCGCCCTGGCCACGGCGAGAGACACGGCGAGGATGGCGTTGGCCCCGAGATTCGACTTGGTCGGTGTCCCGTCGAGATCGATCATCATCTGGTCGATCAGCTCCTGACGGGTGACGTCGACTCCGATCACCGCCGGGGCGATCTGATCCAGGATGTTGGAGACCGCCCTGGTAACGCCTTTGCCGTTCCACCGGTCGCCGCCGTCTCTCAGTTCCACGGCCTCCATGGCGCCGGTCGAAGCGCCGGAAGGGACGACGGCACGACCGAATCCACCCCCGGAGGCAAACACCTCGGCTTCCACGGTGGGGTTACCCCGAGAGTCGAGAACCTGGCGGGCGACGATGCGCTCAATCTTGGAGTGGGTCATTGGTGGTGCGATCCCCGGTTCAGCTGGGGAGCCAAACTACCAGCAGGTTTGTCGTGTGCAGGTGACCACCGCCACGGTGGGTGGTTGCACACGACATCTCGCGCGCGATTCGTGTGAGCAGACCACCACCGCCACGGTGGGTGGTTGCACACGCTATTGCTTGGCCTGCTCCCAGCGCTCGTTGAGCTCCTCCAGGGACACCCCATCTACAGGCCCGACTGCCTCCATGGAGCGGAAGCGGGTCTCGAAGCGGTCGATGGCACGGCGCAAGGCGACCTCTCCGTCCAGCCCGAGATGACGGGCCAGGTTGATCACCGAGAACAAAACATCACCCAGCTCGGACTCGGCCCGTTCATGATCGCCGAGGACCGCCTCCAGCTCGTCGAGCTCTTCCCGAACCTTGGGGATCACCTCGGCGGCCTCCGACCAATCGAAGCCAACCTTTGCAGCACGATTCTGGATCTTCGAGGCGCGGTGGATGGCAGGCATTCCCGTGGGGACACCGTCCATGCTCGACTGGCGGGCCTCTCCCCTCTCCACATCCTTGATCTCGTCCCAGTTGCGCTTGACGTCCGCAGCCGAGCCGACCTCGACCTCACCGAACACATGGGGGTGGCGTCGGACCAGTTTCTGGCGCATCACCTCCGCGGCATCGTCGATGTCAAAGGCCCCGTTCTCCCGGGCGATGGCGGCATGGAACAGCACTGACAGAAGGACATCGCCCAACTCGTCCTCGATCCGGGCATACCCGACCCAATCCGGCTCGTCCGTCTGGAGCCGGCTCACGGCGTCGATCAGCTCGTAGGACTCCTCGATCAGGTACTTCAGCAGGGTCTGGTGGGTCTGCTCACGGTCCCAGGGGCACTCCTCACGCAGGATGCGCATGGTCCGCACCGCGCCGATCAGGCCACCCGGCTCGGCGTCGACGAATATCGAGGTGCGAAAACCGGCGAGACCCGCCTCGACATCGTCGGGAGGCGTATCCGCCCTGATGGCGTCGGCCGAGCCGAGGCCGGCGAACACGGTGACCGTTGCCTCCTTTGGAAGCACCCGGGCCATCTCGGCCGCAACCGCGGCCATGATCTCCGGCCGATCGAGATGTGCGACGATCGTCGGCTTGTCCAGAATCAAGGGGTCGGGCAATTCGTGGCCATTGAGGATCTGAAGGCCGCGATCGAGAGGGTCGCATCCGACCTCGGCCAGGATGGCGTCGACGAAAGACTCACCCGGGATCAACTCGACCCCGGCTTCCGAGGAGAGAAGTTGTCTCACCGCGAACTCACCGACCATCGGGCTTCCGGGCACGGCGTAGACCACCGGGCCTTCGCCACCTGCGGTGAGCACACGCTCGACTATCGCCGCGTATACATCCTCGAACTTTTCGGAGCCCTGATAGAGATCGTCACAGGTCACCACCTGTCGCATGCCGGCGAGTTGCTTCGCAGCCGGATGGTCGATCGTCCGAAGGATGACCGTCCGCCCACGATCGAGAAGTATGGACCGGACCATCTCCGGAATCCGGTCGAAATCGCCGGGGCCCAGGCCGATGACGGTGATCACTCGGTCGGAGGAACTACCTGTGGTGTCGGGTCGCTCTCCCAGGTGCCATAGGCCTCGTCGACGGTGACTTCGGCCGCCTGGACCTGCTCGAGGAACCACTCGTTAGTGGCAGTGCCGATCGCGACGACCTTCAGTTGCTCGATGACCTCGTCTTCAGTCGGAATCTGATCTTCCCCGAGGAGGATCACGTGAAAACCGAACTCGGTCTCGACGGGTTCGGTGGGCACTCCCACCTCGGCCGCGGTCAGGGCATCGGCGAACTCGGTCACATAACTATCCGGTGCGGAACAACCTAGATCCCCGCCCTGGGCACCGCTTCCAGTGTCGGTCGACAACTCGGTGGCGAGAGCGGCGAACTCCTCGCCGGCCTCGAGGCGATCCGTGACAACGTTGGCCTCGGCCTCGGTTGCCACCAGGATATGTGAGGCGCAGTAGACGGCCTCCGCCTCGGCGATCACTGCGTCGATCTCTTCCTGAGTCGGGTCCTCGAGGTCCCCGGTAAAGGCCTCTCTGACCTGGGCATCCAGCAGTTGCTGATGGGCCACGTTGAGCAGCATGTCCTCGGTGACCCCGTTGGTCGTGAGGAACTCCTCGCGGGTGACACCCTCCACATTGGCCTCCTCGAAGATCACGTCGGCTTCGGCCGACGCCTCATCGTCGGTGATCGAGATCCCGAATTCCTCTTCTGCGGCGGTCGAGACGATCTGCTGCTGGATCTCGAAACCGAGGAACTGGGCAAACGTCTCCTTGGGAATCTCGGCGTCCTCGCCCGGGTCGATCAGGGCTTCGACGTCGCCGACTTTGATGTCCTCGCCGTCGACGGTGGCCGCGACAACGTTGGACCCACTGCCACATGCGGCCAACACGAGCGCGGCCAAGACCAAGAGTGATACGAGCTT
>CAZRID010000087.1:0-3371 GCA_964600055.1 uncultured Acidimicrobiaceae bacterium | reverse complement strand
CCCACATCTTCTGAAGGAAGTCGATCAGGCCTGGGACCAGATCGCGTGGGGCCGGGATGAAGATGACGCCTTCGGTCGCGTGGAGCACCGATCGGGGTTGAAGACGCTTGAGACGGACCTCTTGTGAGGGCTTGAGGTCAACCGGGCCCATCCTGATCTCGTGTCGGAGTTGGACCATCTCCTCCAGACCCACCCGAAGTGCCTCGACCCGCAAACGTGCCAATGACACCAGCGCCTCGGCGGCTGGGGGCAGGGGCCCGAACCGATCAACCCACTCGGCGGCAACGTCGTCGACCTCCTCGGTGGTGGTGGTCGTGGCCAACCTCCGATAGGCCTCGAGTCTCAGCTCCTGCTCGGTCACATATGACTCTGGAAGATGGGCGTCCACGGGGATATCGATTCGCACCTCGCTCTGTGGCGCGGCGACCGGTTCTCTCCCTTCGAGCTCCGAAACCGCCTCCGCGACCAATTCCGCATAGAGATCGAATCCGACGGCGGCAATGTGCCCGCTCTGCACCTCACCCAGGATGGAACCGGCTCCCCGGATCTCCAGGTCGCGCAAGGCAAGCTGGAACCCCGATCCCAGATCGGTCGCCTCGCCGATTGCCTCGAGCCGCCGGTGGGCATCCTCGGTCAGGGACTGATCGGTGGGATGGAAGAGGTAAGCGTATGCCCGCTGGCTGGATCTGCCCACCCTGCCCCGGAGCTGATAGAGCTGGGCGAGACCGAGCAGGTCGGCCCGTTCCACGATCAGGGTGTTGACCTTGGGCAGGTCGAGCCCGGACTCGATGATGGTGGTCGCCACCATGACGTCGTACTCGCCGTTCCAGAAGTCGATCATCACCTGTTCCAGCTGGCCCTCGGACATCTGGCCGTGTGCGACCACATAGCTGGCGTCGGGGACAAGCTCCTGGAGTCGGGCCACGGCGCGGTCGATCGATTGGACCCGGTTGTGCACGTAGAAGATCTGGCCTTCCCGGAGCAACTCACGACGGATGGCAGCAGACACTGCCTGGTCGTCGTACGGGCCGACGTAGGTCAGGATCGGATGACGGTCCTCTGGTGGGGTCCTGATGTGGGAGACCTCGCGGATCCCGGTGAGGGCCATCTCCAGTGTTCGCGGGATCGGAGTTGCGGTGAGAGTGAGCACGTCGACGCCCACCTTGAGTCGTTTGATCGCGTCCTTCGCCGAAACTCCGAATCGTTGCTCCTCATCGATCACGAGGAGCCCGAGTGCCTTGAAGTGGATGTCCTCGGATAGAAGACGGTGAGTGCCGATGACGATGTCGACCTCTCCCGTTGCAAGACCGGCGACGACAGATCTCTGCTGTCTCGGTGTCAGGAATCGGGAGAGAGCCTCCACCCGCACCGGGTAGTTCTCGAATCGCTCGGTGAACGTCTGGTGGTGCTGTTGAGCGAGCAGCGTCGTCGGGACGAGGATCGCCGTCTGTTTGCCGGACTGAATCGCCTTGAACGCGGCCCGGATGGCGACCTCGGTCTTCCCGTACCCGACGTCACCAAACACCAGCCGATCCATCGGTTGCTCCGATTCCATGTCGGCCTTGACGTCGACGATGGCCTGCATCTGGTCATGCGTCTCCTCGTACGGGAACGATCCCTCCATCTCCCGCTGCCACGGGGTGTCCGGGTCGTAGGCGTGACCGGTGGCGGCCGCCCGCTGTCGATGCAACTCGACCACCCGCTGGGCCACCGCCGCCACCGCCTTACGGACCTTGGACCGCTGCTCGGACCAGTCCTTCCCTCCCATCCGGGACACCCGGGGAACCTCGCCACCTGTGTAGCGGCGAACGGCCGCCAGCTGATCCACCGGGACGTAGAGCCGATCCTCACCTGCATAGGCGATGATCAGGTAGTCCCGCTCAACCCCGGCCATGGTCCGCGAGACGAGACCCTCGAAACGACCGATCCCGTGCTGGTGGTGGACGACATAGTCGCCCTCGGTCAGGTCTCGATACTGCTGTGACGGTGCAGTCCGGGCCCGGCCGATCTTGCGGTGTGCCCGGCGCCGCCCGGCGATCTCCTGTTCTCCCAGCACGGACACCCCGATGCCCGGCGCAACAAAGCCCTTGTGGATGCCAACCGGGATGACGGCCGACCTCGGGTTGGACAGGGTCTCCAGGCGATCGAGTACCAGACCGTGCTCGGCCAGGGCCCGGGAGACGCGATCGGCTGCCGCTTCGCCGTCCATGGCAATCACCACTTCGATCCGCCGAGCAAGCAAGCGGTTCAGCCCGACGGCAACCGACTCGGGATCACCGGGAACCGCATCGAGGGCTCGGATCTCGAGCACCGGATCCGCAGGCCCGGTGGGACTCGAGGACAGACGCAGATACTGGCGCCTCGAGAGGCTCTCTTCGAGATCGAGGAAGAGCGCGGGATGCTCGCCCGCCTCGGGCGCTTGCTCACCCCACGTGGGAGCCAGTGCCGCCGCCAACTCGGACTCCTCCTTGACCAAGTCACGCGCCCGGTCCAAGGCGCGACCCGGCTCGACCAGCACCAGATGGGCATCGGGTGGAAGTGCGTCGAAGAGGGAAAATGGCTCGGCCAACCAGGGCAACCATGACTCGATACCGGGAAACAGTTGACCCTGAGCGATCCGATCCCAGGTCGAAGCACTCCACGGCTCGTCGCGGGCCAACCGCTGTGCCCTGTCTCGCATCTCGGGATCGGGCCGAACCTCCCTGGCCGGGAAGGCTACGAGTTCGGGCATCGGCTCCTCCGAGCGCTGGGTCCCGACCGCAAATGATCGAATCTCGTCCAGTTGGTCACCCCAGAAGTCAAGGCGGACCGGGCTCTCGAGCTGGGCCGGGAACACATCGACGATCCCCCCACGAACCGCGAACTCTCCTCTTGCCTCCACCCGATCTGTCCGGCCGTAGCCCAGCTCTGCGAGGTCCCGGGCGAGAGCGTCCAGGCTCACCTCGTCTCCCGGCTCGAGGGTCAGTGGCTGGTGAGGTGAGGTACTGAGTCTCTGGATGGCGCCGCGGACGCTGGCGACCACGACCACGGGGTCACGCTGATCGAGGGCGTATCTCGCTTCGGCGCGGTGGGCCATGGTGGAGACATTCGGCGAGACGTGCTCGAAGGGGAGCGTCTCCCAAGCCGGGGCCAGCAACACCCCGTCGATGAATAACGACAGGTCGTCGGCCAGCTCTTCGGCGTCCCGCTCCCCGGGCACGACGACCAGCAGAGTGGACCCGAGCTGGTCGGCCAGTCCGGCGATGGCGAAGGCGCGACCACCCGGCGCCACCGACCAGGTGCCGTGAAGATTGGGTAGAGGAGCGGACCGCCAACCGGACAGAAGTGGTGCGAGAGGAGCAACCATCGGGACAGGCGATGGTAGCTAGTGC
>CAZRID010000086.1:0-10489 GCA_964600055.1 uncultured Acidimicrobiaceae bacterium | reverse complement strand
TGGATTCGTCAAACGGGTCACCCACACGGATCGAATCGGCCAGCTTCACCGCATGCTCGAGGAACTCGTCGTAGCTTGAACGATGCACATAGACCCGCTCGGTCGATGTGCATACCTGCCCGGCGTTGAGGAACGAGGCCCAGACCACCCCTTGAGCCGCCACGGCCGGGTGGACGTCGTCGAAGACGATCGCAGGGTCCTTGCCACCCAGCTCGAGATGGGACGGTTTCACCGCCTCCGCACATAGAGCGGCGAGTCTCCTGCCGACTTCCGTGGAACCGGTGAAGGCAACGAGGTCGACTCGCGGGTCTGTGACCAAACCCTCGCCGATGGTTCGACCCGAGCCCATCACCGTGTTGACAACGCCCGGCGGGAGATGCTCGCCGAAGATCTCGGCCAGGACCTGGAGCGAGAGCGGTGTCTCCGAAGCCGGTTTGATGACGACCGTGTTCCCGACCGCCAGGGCCGGTGCCAGTTTGAACATGAGGAGGAGAAGCGGGTAGTTCCAGGGGATGAGACACCCGACCACGCCATACGGGGCTCTCAGGACCAACGACAACTGGCCCGGGTCATTTGATGGTGCGACCCGGCCGCCCAGGGCCCGGGCAAGCTCGGCGTATTGGCGGAAGAGATCCCTCGCCATGTCGACGTAGAGGTGGTTCCGGGTGAGAGGGCGACCCGTCTCGTGGGTCAGGGCAATCGCCAAACGATCGCGGTTCGCCTCGATCGCCCCGGCGATGGAGTGCAACCGAGCACTTCGCTCGGGTTGGGCCATCGCCTGCCAGCCCGGTTGTGCGGCTGCCGCGGCGGTGGTGGCCACCGCCAACTGGGCGGTGTCGGTGGCGGTAAGAGTGGTGTGGACCTTCCCACTTGCGGGGTCGATGACGTCGAACTGCTCGCCGCGTCCCTGAACCAGGCGGCCGTCGATGAGGAGATGATCCGTCACGAGGTCGATGATACTGAACCATCGTTCAGACCCGGGGCCGAACCCAACCTGAGGTTCCACGTTTCGCATTTGAAACTAACTGACTCAGGTTCGCCGGGACGCTGCTGAGCGCTTTCGTAGCTGAGACCGTTCGTTTCAGATATGAAACGCAGAACCTGAGGTTCGCAGGGGAGTATCGGTCGGGATTCCCGGCAACCCGGGGATTATCCTGTCCGGGCATGGCGAACGATCTCAAGCTCTTCATCGCCGGCGAATGGACCGAAGGCACCGGCGAGGACCACTACGAGGTGCACTCTCCGTCGACCGGCGAGCACATCTACAACGTCCCCAAGGCCTCCCCCGCCGACATCGACCGTGCCGTCAGGGCAGCCCGTGAGGCAACCGAGGAGATGCGTCATTGGACCGCCTTTGAGCGGGCCGAGCTCTGTATCCGCATCTACGACGTGTGGCAGACACGGGTCGACGATGTGGCCCGAATCCTCACCATGGAGCAGGGAAAGCCCTTCGAGGCCGAGGCCAAGGACGACATCGCCGAGTCCGGCGACTACTTCCAGATCGCAGCCGAAGATGTAAAGCGACTAAAGGGCGAGCTGATCCCCACCACCAGCAGGCATCGCCGGATGTTCACCGTGCGCCGCCCGGTGGGGGTTTGGGCGGCGATCACCCCGTGGAACTTCCCGGTGATGATTCCGATGGAGTACGTGGGACCGGGTCTCGCTACCGGCAACGCAGTCATCGTAAAGCCGCCCGAGTTCACCTCCTGGGCCCTGCTGGAGATGGCCAAGGTCTTCGAAGAGGCGGGGGCTCCCAAGGGGGCGATCCAGGTGATACCCGGCGCGGGTGACATCGGCGCCCAGCTGGTCACCCACGATGGAGTTGATGCGGTTGGCTTCACCGGGTCGTCGGCCACCGGCAAGAAGATCGTGGCCGCGATGGGCTTGAAGCGCTCCATCATGGAAATGTCTGGGAACGGGCCGACCGTGGTCACCGCCGACGCCGACGTGACCAAGGCGGCAGAGGCGGCGGTATACGGCGCCTATTACAACGCCGGCCAGGTGTGTGTGGCCACCGAGCGAGTGATCGTCGTCGACGAGGTTCACGACGAGTTCGTGGAGGCGGCGCTCAAGGCAGCACAAGAAGTTCGGCTCGGCGACCCCTTCGACGATACGACCAACATGGGGCCTCTCAACAACGAGCCGACCGCGGCCAAGATGGACCATCATGTCGCCGACGCCGTCGCAAAGGGCGCCGAGCTGCTGATGGGTGGCGACCGCGCTTCGGGCTTTCCCACCGACCTCTACTACAACTTCACTGTGCTCGACCGGGTGCCCGAGCACTCCGCGGTGTCACAGGAGGAGTCCTTCGGCCCGGTGCTGCCCATCCTCGGCGCCAGGGACGACGAGGAGGCGGTGGGTGTAGCCAACCGGACCCATCTCGGTCTGCAGGCAGCTGTGTTCACTAACGATCTGACCAAGGCCTTCTGGTATGCGGACCGGATCCGCTCCGGGACCGTGGTGGTCAACGACTCGACCGATTTCTGGGAGACCTTCCAGCCCTTCGGTGGAGCGGCCGGTACCGACACCGGATGGGGTCGTCAGCGCATCGACGAGTTCACCGACCTCCAAACCGTGGTGTTCGTCTTGCGCGAGACCCAAGACCTAGAACGTAGAACGTAGAACGGCGAGCGGAGCGAGCATTACTCCCTCATCGTCATCGCCAGGCCGGCGAAGCCGCCACCGAACGCACCGAGCAGGATTCCGGGGAGCAGGGCTGTGACCAACGAATCGAGCAGATCCAGGTCGGTGATGAGCCAGATCGCGAAGACCATGCCGATCAGGACGATGGGGATCCCGAAGGCGATCCCGCGGATGATTGCCGGCCCCATCGGGTCCGGTTGATTGCTCTCCTGGTCTGTCACACCGCAATGATGCCAGAGGTCAACCGACGTTTGTCGGCTCTGGGCGTGTCACGTTGTCGGCGGGGAGCCTCATCCTTCTCACTGCGAGGACGAAGGGCAGCCTGACCGCATAGAGGACGCTGGCGACGACATAGCCGGTGCCCAACGAGTAGACGTCTGCCACCCGACCGAGCGCAGGTTGCGCCACTACTCCCCCAGCACTCCCCATGAGAGAGGCAAATGAGAGAACCGTCGCTCTCTGTTTCGACGGGATGCAGTCGTTCATGTAGGCCTGCTGCATCGGGCCCGACAGGGCTGATAGCAGAGCGGTGAGGGTGAGAAGAACGATGGCAACCCAGAACCCGATCGGAATCCGGAGCATCTGCGCCAGGCCCACCCCGACCAAGGCCAATGAGCCAATGACTACCTCGGTGGTGATCACGCCAGTCCGGGATCTGACCCTTCTCCTCACCCAGTCGACGGATGCGCCCCCGATCATCTGGGCCGTCGCAAACACCGCTGCCGCAATTCCGGCGAGATAGGTGGCGTCGGGATTCCCGAACAACTCTAGAAGGTAAGGCTGGAAGGCGTAGAACACCCAGATGCCGATCCCTGCGGCAAAGGGCGCCCCGAACATGAACATCCGGATGGGGGGATTGCCGAATCCATGTGTGATCGACTCTCGGAGAATTCCCCGGACCTGTTGTCCGACGGCCACGCCCTTCGTCGGCTCATAGCCCAGATCGTGCATCCAGAGCCAGGCAGCTCCGATCACTGCAAGGAGCAAGACCGAACGTGCCACATACGGCAGACCGAGGTTGACCTGGCCCAGGAAGCCACCACCGATAGTTCCGACCAACATCGCGCCACCGGCAACCGTCTGTCCCTTGCCAAAGACCGACTCGATCGCACCCTCGTAACCGGTGGCGACAAGCGCATCAACGAGCCAGGCCTCGGTGGCCCCGGAGAAAAAGGTGAAGCCGAGACCGATCAGGGCCGAGACCAGGATCCACCACCAGATGCCCGCCTCGACGTACCAGAGGCCGAGGTAGGCGGCGGTGGTGACCAGGAGGGTGGCCGCACCGAGGATGAAGGAGACCCGCCGTCCAAAGGTGTCGGCAATCACGCCGGTGGGTACCTCGAACAGGACCATCCCGGCCGTGAACGCGGCGTTGGCCACGAAAGCCTCGGTGAGGCTGAGACCGGCGTCGAGCAGGAAGAGGGTATTGATCCCCCAGATCAGCGAGGCGGCGAGCGTCTGGAGAAGAGTGAGGACGAGGTATGTGCGTTGAACACGCTCTGGTGTCATGGCTCACCGGGGGACGAAGGACAGTTAGCGTACCGGTGGGATGTACACGCCCTATGAACAACGAAAGAGCGAGATTCCTTTCGCATCGGCCGAATACATCTCATTTGCCTCGAGAAACTCCTTCCTGGGGGTGCCGGCGGCAAAGATCGACGACCTCGGCGATGGAGATGTGGTCATAGTCGGGGCACCTTTCGACTGGGGCACCACGTACCGGCCCGGGGCCCGTTTTGGGCCCCAAGCAATTCGCAACGCCGATTACGGGGCCATGGATGGCTACCGACCCCATCTCCCAACCGGGATCGACCCCTTCGAGACGCTGGGCGTGGTGGACGTCGGCGACGTGTATGTACGGCCAGGCGAGCTCGAGATCTCGATAGGCCGCATTGCGGACGCCGTGGAGCAGATCTGCGCCGCAGGGAAGGTGCCGATAGTCCTTGGCGGCGACCACACCATCACCTGGCCGGACGCCATGGGAGTAGCTCGGGTTCATGGTTTCGGCGAGGTTGCCCTGATTCATTTCGACGCCCACGCCGACACCGGCTTCATCCAGAACGGCTCACTCCATGGCCATGGGACCCCCATGCGTCGTCTCATCGAATCCGGTGCCATCCCCGGACATCGCTTTGTCCAGATCGGCCTGCGTGGCTACTGGCCCGAGCCGGAGGTGATTCAGTGGATGCGGGAGCAGAAAATGCGCTCGTTCATGATGAATGAGATTGTCGACCGGGGTCTTGACGACGTGGTCGACGAGGCGGTCAACTACTCCCTCGAAGGCGGGGCAAGGGGTGTGTTCATCAGTGTCGACATCGACGTGGTCGATCCGGGTCTGGCCCCTGGGACAGGCACTCCCGAGCCGGGTGGGCTCAACTCTCGGGAGATCCTGGACACGGTACGTCGCCTATCCAGAGATCTGAACGTGCTCGGGGCCGATGTGGTCGAGGTGTCACCCCCCTACGACGGCCCGGGCGAGCAGACGGTCTACCTGGCCAACCGGATCGTCCTCGAGGTACTGAACGGCATGGCGGAGAGAAAGGAAGCCGAATGAGCGCGGGGCCTTGCGATGCCGACGGACGCCCGGATCAGCCCTTGATCAGGTTGAGGCTCATCGGGTATGCGTAGAGCTCGCCTCTGGAGGCCGCAATCGAGGCCATGAGCGCAAACACCAGCTCGAGGATGATCAAGGCGACCAAGAAGAACACGATCAGCGCACTCAGCAGGAGACCCACGATGGTGATCGCGGCGATGAAGGCGACGATGATCCCGCCGATCGTGTAGACCAGAAGCGATATCTGGAAGTTGAGCGCGGCCCGAGCGTGGGACTCGATGGCCGGGTCGTCACGTTTTATCAACCAGACCACCAGGGGACCGACCAGCGAGGGGATCCCGATTACCTGGACGAACGCCGAGGCGTGGGCCAGGATCCGCCACATCTGCTGATCGCTGCTGACCGGTTGCTGCTCGGGCTGCGGGATCTGCGCCGGGACTTGTGCCGGAACCTGTGGCTGCTCCTGTGGTGGATCCTGGGGCGGTTCCTGGGGCGGTTCCTGGGGCCGTTCCTGGGTCATGGGCCAATCGTAGGTTGGATTCGTGTCTCGCGCGAGGGGTCTGGCGCGCTAGCTGAGACCGTTCGTTTCATATGTGAAACGCGGAACCTCAGGTTCGGCGTAACAGATGTGAAACGGGGGACATCAGGTTGGGGAGAAATCCGGGTTGTGCCAGACGATGAGGGCGGCCCACCCATCGTCGGCCTCGTCTTCGAGGTAGTTCTCGAGCAGGTCTCTGACCTCGAAGCCGTGTGACATCTGAAAGGTGAGGGTCGGGTCGGTCAGCTCGCCGGCCACCACCCTGGCGACATACTCGTCGATCGGCATGTCAGCCTTGTGGTCGAAGTATCCGGGTAGAGAGCCGCCGGCGATGATCCCCCGCTTGCCGTCACGGATCACCAGCCCTTTTCGCTTCTCGTAGAGCATCCCCCCGATCCCACGACCCCGATACTCGGGCAGGACCGTGATGTCGGTGCCGTAGTACCACTCGCCCTCAGGGTTGTGGTTCCCGCACTGGTGCTCCCCGGTGATGCCGGCGATCGTGTGCTGGGGTTGGTCGAAGTCGAAGTCGAGATAAATGCCGGCACCCATCCCCACCGGACCTCCGTCGACCATCGCCACGAAATACCCCTCGGGGAACACCTCTGCGTAGGCCACGATGTCCTCACTGGAGAGGAGATCGTCCGGGTTGGCCATCGGGAAACAGGTCAACTCGATCCGCTCGAGCTCGTCGGCCATGTGACGCTCGAGGTTGACGATTGTCACCTCGCTCACAGACTGAACGACTCCCAGGGAGCCTCGCCCGGGATGCCCCACACCGAGTCGAGACGTCGGGCCCCGGGACGGATGACAACGGCGCCGCAGGTGGCGACATCGTGTGGGGATTCGGCACGACGGGCGATCGAAGGGTCGGCGAAGAAGGCGTCGAGATCCTGGGCAAGCTCGGTACCGCGGTCCAGCCGGGTCTGACTGCCTTCGACATGCTCGGGGCCCCTGGTCCCTTCCTCGAGCCGGGTGCCGTCATCCAGACAATGATTGGTGTGGATGAAAGGGGCCTCGGTGACCCGGGTTATCTGAACGGTCCCCGGCATCGCCTCGATATTCACCCCGGTGCCGTCCGGTCCCATCAGCAGGTAGTTGTGGCCACCGGCCAGGTCTGCCGTAATGACACAGTCGACCGCTGCGTCGAGATTGGTCTGTTCCAATGCTTTGCGAACGACGAAAGGCCAGGTGACACCGGGCTTGCCGATCGATGTCAGATTGTTGATCCCCACCCCGATCCCGGCCTCGTTCATCCCGATCTGGCCCAGACATCCGGCCGTGGTCTGGACCACAGCACCGGGGCCCGATACCGGGTCGAGCTTCAGCATCACGACGTACTCACCAGCAGAGGCGTGCATGTCCCACGTCTGGGCGAGGACCCCGTTGGACGGGTCGAGCAGCGCGGTGCAGTCGTCCTCGATCGGAGCCCAGCCGTCGTGGGCCCGGACCAAGTCGACCAGATCGGTGAACCCGCCGACAACCACTGCCTCCGCCGCGGTTATCCCCGCCCCCTCGGCCAGAGCGATCATCTCCTCGTAAAGGGTGGCCGAGTAGGCCTGGTGATGGCCCAGCGTCGACTCGGCGAGAGCGAGCACCGTTTCGGCCTCGGCCGACCGGCCGGCCCAGGTGGCGTCGCCAGAGAGACCGAGACGCTCGTCCAGATAGTCACGGATCAGCACTTTGCACTCGGTCCCGTGGATACGCCCGAAGTCGGTGGCGTCCCCGTAGATCTCCAGCACCCGCATCGGCCCACTGTTCATCGCCTGAACGGTAACCGGCCGCCACCGCTGCCGTAATCGGGACCGCCAGGTCCGCATGTGAGCCCTGGAGGTCCCAATTACGGGGAGGGGTGGGAACCGAACCCGGCACCGGACTCGTCCAACCGCCAAGCCCCTGCGGGGCATGAACAGAGGAGAGATTCATGAAGAGATTCGCATTGATTCTGGCCTTGGGACTGATCGTTGCCGCCTGTACCGGCGGCGACGCGTCCGTGAGCGAGACTTTCAGCGAGATCGGATCCGGGCTCGACGGCGGTAGCGAGACCGCAGCCGTGGCGACGGATACGACAACAGCCGGGAGTGAAGGGACGGTGACCGACGAGAGTGGGTCGATCGGGGTCAACCTCGATGTGTCACAGGACCGGAAAGTGATTCGTCAGGCAAGGCTCGAGCTCCAGGCGGACGACACGAGAGCGGCGTTCGATCAGATCGTGGAACTGGCCGAAGCCGCTGGTGGCTTCATCTCCAACGCCACGGTCAGCCCGGTCGAGGGCGAGGACGACCAGCCCGAAGTGGTCATGACCCTGAGGATCCCCGCCACCCAACTAACCCAGACGATGGCCTCGATCAAGGGCTCCGTCGAAGAGGTGATCTCGGAGTCACAGGGGGCGCAGGATGTCACCGATCAATACATCGACCTCGAAGCTCGACTCACCAATCTCACGGCGCTGGAGATCGAGTTGCGTGCGCTGCTCACCGAGGTGAGACAGCAGCCCGATGCCGACCCGGACGAGTTGCTCAGGGTGTTCACCGAGATCTCCAACGTCCGTGGTGAGATCGAGCAGATCCAGGGACAGCTCAACTATCTCGACGACGTTGTGGCTCTGGCCAGTCTCGACATCAGCCTGACCCCGACCCCGTCCGTCGTTCCCATCGTGGAGGACACCTGGGAGCCGGTCGAAGTCGCCAGAGACGCGCTGAGGAACCTGGTGAGCGGTCTGCAGAACGTGGCGGATTGGGGAATCCACTTCGCCATCTACACGCTGCCGATGCTGATCCTCACCTTGGGCCTGCCGCTGATCATCGGTTTCGTCATCTACCGGCAATGGAGAAAACGCCGCCCACCGACCACACCGGCCCCGATTGTCCCCGCCGAGTCCTAAAGAATCGGGCCCCCGCTCCGGGGACCCGATTCGACACGTAGAACGTAAAACGTAGAACGTAAAACGGTTTGATTGAAGGGGCGAAGAGCCCCTTCAATCAACTCTTCGCCTGCGCCAGATAGTCGGTGAAGTTGATCTCGTAGTCACCGGTGTCCTGGATGACCTCGAGATCCTCGGCCTCGTCAGTCGCCGCGTAGAACTCGACCACCTCGGGGTCGACGAAGTCGAGAGCGGCCTCATTGGGGCTCCCGTAGTAGTTCCAGTTGGTCAGAGCCGCTCCGTTCTCCGCCTCGAGTACGTAGTTGATGAAAGTGAAGGCGGTGCATGGGTGCTCGGCGTTGGCCGGGACGGTCATGTTGTCGATCCAGAGCGTCGCCCCTTCGTTGGGAAGGACGTAGGTGAAGTTGTCCGGGTTCTCGGAGTCACCGATCGAAACGATCATGTTGCCCGAGTAGCCGTGCGCAACGGCCACCTCACCGGCCACCAACGCCTCGTCGTACTGGTCAGAGTCGAAAGTGGCGATGCCCTCCTGGGCGCCAGCGATGGTGTCCGCGGCCTCTTGGAGATGTGCCAGGTCGGTGTCGTTCAACGAGTAGCCGAGATACTTCAGGGCCGCGCCCATCGCCTCGCGCGGGTCGTTGAGGACAGAGACCCCGCCGGGAAACTCGGTGGTCAGCTCAGGGTTGAAGAGCAGCGCCCAGCTCGGTTCGAAGTCCGCCCCGACTATCTCGAGATTGACCCCGAGACCTGTGGTCCCGTACTGATAGGCGGCTGAATACTCCGGCCCCGGGTCGTATGGAAGCTCGGTGAACCGTTGGGCAAGGTTCGACAGATTGGGGACCGCCTCATCGTTGATCGGGGCCAGCAACCCGTTCTGGATCATGATCCCGACCATGTAGTCCGAGGGCACGATCACGTCGTAGACGGCACCGGCCTGCATCTGGGACAAAAGGGCCTCGTTGGATTCATAGAAGTCCTCCACGATGTCGACCCCGTACTGCTCTTCGAAGGCTGTGACCAGTTCCGGGTCCATGTACTCTGACCAATTGTAGAAATTGAGATCACCATCGACCTCGTCGAGGGCGCACCCGGCACCGGCGGCGCCACCGGGCGCTTCTGTCCCATCCGTCGATGTGTCCCCGGTGCCGCCTCCGCCGTCGTCACCGCCACACGCTGCGACCACCAGGGCCAGCGCCATCAGAAGGGCAATCAGCCTTGCCAACCTTTGCATCTCGCAATCCTCCCGGGAATCTTCGAAGCAGTGTCAACCGTATCGATACCTTATCGGCGTCGCCAGGCTTGGCACACCGGAACCGCCAGGCTCAGTCGACAGTGATCTCCTCGAGCAGGGACTCGGGGTCGGCCAGCCTTTGACCTCGGGCCTCGGCACCGCGCTGGAAGCCGAGAGAGATGGCCACCAGGACCATCGAGGCCACCAGCATCAGGGTGCTCACGGCATTGATCAGCGGAGTGACACCCCGGCGCACCAACCCGAAGACGTAGACGGGCAGGGTGGTGGCCCCGGAGCCGGACACGAATTGGGTGACCACGACGTCGTCGAGCGAGAGGGTGAGGGCGAGCAGGGCGCCACCTGCCACGCCGGGCGCGATCAGGGGCAGGGTCACTCTGCGAAAGGTCTGCCAGCGGCTGGCGTACAAGTCGGCCGCGGCCTCCTCCAACGAACTGTCGAGCTGAGTGAGCCGGGCCCGAACCACGACTGCCACGAAGGAGATGCTGAAGGCGATATGGGCGAGGGTGATGGTGTTGAGCCCATTCCTCAGCTGGGTACCCAGGACGTCGTTGACGATCCCGAACGCCTGGAAGAAGAAGATGAGGAGCATGACCGCCATGGTCACGTCGGGGATGATGA
>CAZRID010000085.1:0-10604 GCA_964600055.1 uncultured Acidimicrobiaceae bacterium | reverse complement strand
CGAGATCGAGAAGGCTCACCCCGATGTGTTCAACACCCTCCTCCAAATTCTCGAAGAGGGTCGACTCACCGACGCCCAGGGTCGGACTGTCGACTTCAAGAACACTGTCATCATCATGACCTCCAACCTCGGCACCCGTGACCTTCACAAGAAGGCAGTCGGGTTCCATGCCGGGGACCCGGACATGAACTACGAGCACATGAAGGAGCGGGTGACCGAGGAGCTCAAGAAGCACTTCCGCCCCGAGTTCATCAACCGTCTCGATGAGATCATCGTGTTCCACGAGTTGACCATGGCCGAGCTGAAGCAGATCGTCGATCTCATGCTGGAGCGGGTGCGCGAGCAGCTGGAGGCCCTGCATCTCGATTTGGTGCTCACCGATGACGCCAAGGAGCACCTCGGGACCCGTGGCTACGACCCCGAGCTCGGCGCCAGGCCACTGCGTCGTGCGATTCAGCGTCTGCTGGAAGATCCTCTCTCGGAGCGGGTGTTGCTCGGTGACTTCAAGGCGGGGACGACGATCCTGGTCGGTCTCGACAGCGAGAATGACGAGTTGACGTTCGAAGCCGTGGTTGCACCGGATCCGGACAGACCTCAAGTGGAGATGGCCGGTCAGGACTGACGCTAAAGCCGACCGCACCGTCGGCCGATGATGTTTGGGCTAGCGATCACTCACCATGCCCATACTCGCCCTCATCATCTTCGCTGTTTTAACCGCCCTTACTCCCGCCGCGCCGCCCGAGTACGTGGCGGCCGGTGACGAGGCTTACACCCTCGACCTCGAGGTGGATGGCTTCGTCAACGGGGCGATGGACGAGTCCCGGCTCATGACCCGTGACGGTTGCACTCTGGAGCGGGATGCCGCCTACATGTATGCCCTGCTCATGGACGCTGCCGAGAAGGAAGGCATCCATCTGGGCTGGGAGGACTGTTACAGGTCCTACAACGCGCAGAAGGCCTCGTACAACAGGCGTTGCCCCGTCACCGACGTCGCGGTCTACGGCCAGGACCCGGTGACGGGTGAGAAGGTGCAGACCGGGACCAAAGCGGTGCGAGAGTGCTCCGGCCCTCCCACGGCGCGACCCGGGTTCTCAAATCATGGGTGGGGCCGAGCGGTCGACTTCACCGATGGCCGTGGCGTTCTCAACTGCACCGACCGAGCCTTTCGCTGGCTGCAAGGCAACGCGTACCGCTTCGGCTGGGTCAACCCTGAGTGGGCCTACTGTGATCGCTCGACACGTGAGCCGTGGCACTGGGAGTACGCGGGTGTCACCGATCCAACCCTCGTTGGCTACAACCGCCTCGACCCCGACCTCCTCAAGTCCATCGAGTGACACGCCGAACCTGAGGTTCCACGTTTCAGATATGAAACGAACAGCCTCAGCTTCGTGAACCGGTGAGACGTGCGAGGACCCTTGATCGGCCTTTCTAGGAATCCAAAGCTTGACGTATTGAGTTCGCCACCATGAGCGGTTCCTGTGTGATGTCTTGCCAGGTGAAGCGGAGTATCCGCCACCCAGCCAGCTGTGCCTGGTTGTCCCTCTGTCGATCTTTGTCGAAGGACTTCATCAAGGTATGCCACCTCCGGCTGTCACCCTCGACGATCAGCCGGTGTTCCGAATAGGCGAAGTCGACCCGCCCATTCGTTGGAACCAACCACGGGGGCTGGAATTGGAGCGCCGGTTCTGGAAGACCGGCATCCCTGATCAGTCCGAGAAGACGCAGCTCGAGAACACTGTCGGGTGGCATGTAATCCTGGCCTCGATTCTCGAGCAGCCTCCTCATCCGGGTGGTCCCGGGTTTCCCCCTTCGGCCGAGGCCGGAGAAGAGGTTGGCGAGGTTCTCCAGATCGACGGTTCCGGCGGAGAGAGCTCGATCCAAGATCCAGTCGAGCCGCCCGTCGCTCATGAATCCAGCCAGATCGATGATTGTCCGCTCGGGGTTTGTCGCCGGCAGACCCCGGACCGGGATGACATGATCGTCAGAAAGGTCAGTCAACTGATGGACATACACACCCGGAAAGAGATTGGTATGTGAATGAGGCACGCTGACGGTGGGGGTCACCCACCCCAATCCGTCGAAGTCGTGCAGCTGCCCGGCAGACTGGTGAGAGACCACAGCGTTCAGTCGTCGGCAGGCTGCCTCCAGATGTGCGTCATGCTCGATCTCGAGGCCAGGGAGCGCGAATACACCTCGTTTGAGTCGAGTGAAAATGCCCGCGTTGGCGCGTCGGGCCAGGGTGGCTCGATCCATACCTAAAGCTTGAGCTTCGATGGTGGTGATGATTCCGCCATTGGCGCGGGCGTGCTCGATCACAACAGATGTCTTGTCTCCCATGCCACTACCAACATGCCACCCCCGATGCCCGAGATCTAGGTCGTCGTGGAACCTGAGGCGGTTTGTTTCACATGTGAAACGAGGAACCTCAGGTTCGGCGTTGCAAGTCAGGCCCGGCCGGGGTCGGGGAGGCGGGCGATGCCGCCGAGGAAGACGCCGAGGATGGGGAGGCTGAGGACGAGCCCGTTCAGGCCGTCGTCGTCGGCAATGCCGATGGCGGCCAAGAGACCGAGACCGGCGCAGATGCCGAGGACGGCAACGACAGGTCTCCACCATGCGGGGTCTGGTCGAGGATCCTCGACGGGTGTCTCGAACCGCCCAAAGACCGCTACCAAGCCGATGGTCACCGTGCCGAGCACCAGGAACCAGATGGGTCGGCTCAACCACCACATGCCGCTCAATGGCTCGATGCCCAGCCCGAACCCTCCGACGACCAGGGAGATCCCTATCACGATCACCATGGCGGTCAGGTGCCATAGGTAGAGGGTCATGATCCGGGCACTGACCCCAACCACCAGGGTCCACGCCCGACGCTGCTTCATCAGACGTTGGAGCGGTCTTTCCAGCATGAGGGCGAGGCCCGACTGGCACATGCCGAGGAACAAAAGGGTCACCCGGGGCGGGTAGGAGTTGGTGATCTCAGTCGTGTCCAGGCCGACCATGGCCACCGGGTAAGGGCCGAGACCGACCAGCAGCAGCGTCCCGGCCAGGCCAACACCGGCCATGAGGGCGCGCTTCCACAGCTCGTCGATCGTCCCGTCGAGCCAGGCGTATCCGATCTGATGCACAGTTCCCCAAACCAGCACATAGTTGAAAAAGCCCACCGGGATCAGATCGAGAGAGATCGACAGGAAGTCACACAGACCGGCGAGAGCAATGCCGGCCACGATGGACCACCATCCCCAGCGCTCCCAGATCCACAACGCGATCGGGGCGATGGTGACGATGACGACGTAGGCCGCGAGGAACCAGGTCGGAACAAGAGCGACCTGTGACGCCAGCTGGAGCACCTCCCAGTCGAGACCCAGCCGCAGACCGAGCCATCCCCCGGCGGTCCAGAACAGCAACAGCGGGACCACGGGGAGGGCGAGCCGGCGCAATCTCGCTCTCAACCAGCCTCCATAGCTCTCGTCGCGGCGTCTGGCAGACCGCCACGAGAGCCCGTTCGCATAACCGCCGACCAGGAAGAACACCGGCATCACCTGGAAGACCCAGGTCAGGGGGTGGGTCCAGTCCGCCAGAATCAGGAGATGACCCGGGACCAATTCCCCTTCCTCGATGGTGATCGCAACCATCAACCAGTGCCCGAAGACCACGACCAGAATCGAGACGGCCCTGAGCAGGTCGACCACCCGGTTGCGGTCGCCCGGGGTGGTGTCGGCGAGCCGTCGGATGGAGGCGAGGAAACTCATGGGGCCATTCTCCTTCTAAGTTCAAGGCCCGCGATGATTAACCCGGAATGAATCGGGCGATCCGCTCTATGCTCATCGTGGTCGGCGCATACATAGCTGCCCAAATGCTGGCCGATATCGCCAGTCTCCGCATCATCGGTGTTGGTGGCTTTGCCGTCGACGCGGGGACCCTCATCTATCCATTCACCTTCACCCTGCGCGACCTGATCCACAAGATTGCGGGCGTGTCGGCTGCCCGCACCGTCATCTTTCTGGCCGCCGGGATCAATGTGTTCATGGCCGGGTTCTTTTGGCTGGTTGCCCGGCTCCCCGCCGATCAGTTCACCGGCCCCCAGCTCGAGTTCGGGGTTGCGCTTTCGCCGGTTTGGGGGATCGTGATCGCCTCGATCGTGGCCGAGGTCATCTCCGAGTTGATCGATACCGAGGCTTACTCCCGGTGGGTCGACCGATTCGGCGAGCGTCGCCAATGGGGTCGGGTTCTGGTATCGAATGCTGTGGCAATCCCGATCGACTCCGCAGTATTCGTCGGGCTGGCCACCGCTTTTGGGG
Organism: uncultured Acidimicrobiaceae bacterium; assembly: GCA_964600055.1. Classification (GTDB taxonomy): domain Bacteria; phylum Actinomycetota; class Acidimicrobiia; order Spongiisociales; family ZC4RG35; genus JARDZU01. The sequence continues at coordinate 6,306 of CAZRID010000085.1, read as the reverse complement.
TGTTTCCCGCCGAGGTCGCGTGGTCGATCTTCTGGGTCAACGTGGTGTTCAAGGGGCTGGTCACCGTGGTTTCGATTCCCTGGATCTACTGGGTCCGCCCCGAACCCCTCTCCGTCTCGACCTAGAGCCCAAATGATCGTTAAGGTGATTGGTCGGCGGGTTTCCCTGCCGGTTTTCATATACAAACGGAGGAAGAACAGCGTGAAACGCTATTTGCGGTATCTCGCACTTGTGTCCGTCTTCGCATTGGTCCTTGCGGCCTGTGGAGACGATACGGGTGGGGACACCACCACCAGTGCGGTCGAGGAGGAGACGACGACGACCGCGGGTGAGGCGACGACGACGACCGCGGGTGAGGCGACGTCAACGACGGCCGAAGCTCCGGCCGGCGAGACTGTCCTGGCATGTCAGGTGACTGACACCGGTGGCATCGACGACAAGTCGTTCAACCAGACCGCCTTCAAGGGCATCACCGATGCCATCGAAGGCGGGATCGCCGACCCAGCGTCCGACTACCTGGAGTCCCAGGCGGAGACAGACTATGGGCCCAACATCCAGGCATGGCTCGACGAGGGTTGTGATCTGATCATCACGGTCGGGTTCCTGCTCGGTACTGCTACCCAGGAAGCGGCCGCGGCCAACCCGGATCAGCCGTTTGAGATCATCGACTTCGCCTACGACCCACCAATCCCGAACGTTCGGGGGGCGGTGTTCGGCACCACCGACGCCGCCTTCCTGGCCGGATACCTGGCCGCCGGCGTGTCCCAGACCGGTGTGGTTGCCACCTACGGTGGAATCCAGATCCCCTGTGGTGTGACCTGCTTCATGGACGGCTTCGTCTACGGAGTTCGCTACTACAACCAGGAGAACGGGACCGATGTCCAGACCCTCGGTTGGAACCCCGAGGATCAGACCGGGTCCTTCACCGGTGACTTCGAGAATGCCGACCTCGGTCGCAACCTGACCCAGTCCTTCGTGGACGAGGGTGCAGACGTGATCTTGCCCGTCGCCGGCCCGGTCGGTGTCGGTTCGGCCGCTTTGGCCCAGGAGCTGGGCAACGTCTGGGTGATCGGTGTCGACGCCGACTGGTTCGAGACCCTGCCCGAGTACAGCGATGTGATCCTCACCTCCGTTCTCAAGGGCCTCGACGTTGCCGTCTTCAGCACCATCGAGGACGTCGCCAACGGCGAGTTCGAGGGCGGTACCCGTCTCTTCACCATCGCCGAGGATGGCGTGGGAATCGGCCCCATCAACGAGACCGTTGATGCGGAGCTGGCAGCCCAGATCGAGACGATCCGGGCCGGCCTCGTCGACGGCAGCATCGTTGCCGCCGACATGGCCGAGGGTGGTTGATCCGACCCGATTCGATCGAAAGGGCCCCCGCCTGGCGGGGGCCCTTTTCGTTGGAGCGGGGAGGGACGACAGGTGTAAGCTCGCACCGCTCCCGGGACGAGGCGGTTGGTACGTGAGGCTCGAGTTGAAAGACGTCACCAAGCGCTTTCCCGGCGTGGTGGCGAACGACTCGGTGGAGCTCACTGTCAACTCAGGGGAGATCGTGGGTCTGCTCGGAGAGAACGGGGCGGGCAAGACCACCCTCATGAACATCCTCTACGGTCTCTATGGGGCGGACGAGGGAGAGATCCTCATCGACGGGAAGCGGGTGGACTTCACCGGGCCCGGTGACGCCATCGCCGCCGGTATCGGGATGGTGCATCAGCATTTCATGCTGGTCCCGGTCTTCGATGTCACCGAGAACGTAGTGCTTGGAGTGGAGCCGACTGTCGGCCCGGTGGGCCACATCGACATGGACAAGGCCCGGGAAAACGTTCGTGAGATCTCCTCCAAGTACGGCCTTTCCGTGGATCCCGATGCCGTTGTCGAAGATCTCCCGGTCGGGCTTCAGCAACGGATCGAGATCATCAAGGTGCTGTTTCGAGAGGCGGAGCTCATCGTCTTCGACGAGCCGACCTCGGTGCTCACCCCTCAGGAGGTGGAAGACTTCTTCGGGATCGTGAGGAGCCTCAGGGAGTCGGGCAAGGGCATCATCTTCATCACCCACAAACTCGGTGAGATGCTGCAGATCGCCGACCGGATCGCCGTGCTGCGCCGGGGCAAGATTGTGGGGGAGGCCCTGCCGGGGGAGGTCACTCAGGAGTCCCTGGCCGAGCTCATGGTGGGTAGACCGGTCGATCTGGTGGTCGACAAAGACCCGGCCCAGCCCAAAGAGGTGGTCCTTTCCGTCAAGAACCTGGTGGTCCAGGACGAACGGCTGCACAACGCAGTCGACGACGTCACCTTTGAGGTTCGCTCCGGCGAGATCGTGGGCATCGCCGGTGTCCAGGGCAACGGTCAGACCCAGCTAGTCGAGGCTATCACCGGTCTCATCCTGCCGATTGCAGGGTCGATGACCATTGGAGAAGAGGACATAACCCTTGCCCGACCCCGACGAATGCATCAGCTCGAAGTGGCGCACGTCCCCGAGGACCGGCAGGCCGACGGCCTAGTCCTGTCCTTCGACCTGGTCGAGAACCTGGTCCTCGACTCGTATTACGACAAGCCCTACAGCAACGGCATCGTCATGGATTGGGATGAGGCGAGACGTCACGCCGACGAGCTCATCGAGCAGTACGACATTCGCACCCCTTCGGCTCAGGTGACCGCCGGGTCGCTCTCGGGCGGCAATCAGCAGAAGCTGATCGTGGCCCGCGAGTTTGCCCGGGATACCAAGCTGATCATCGCCTCCCAACCGACGAGAGGCATCGATGTCGGCTCCATCGAGTACATCCACCAGCGCATCGTCGAGGAGCGTGATGCCGGTGCGGCGGTCCTCATCGTGTCCAGCGAGCTCGACGAGGTGATGGCGCTCGCCGATCGCATTCTGGTCATGTATCGGGGCAAGATCGTGGCCGAGGTGGCCGGGTCGGAGGCGACGGCGGCAGACCTCGGTCTGGCCATGGCTGGGGCAGGGTCATGAGTCAGGCGCCGGAGCCGGTGAAAGAGCCGGAGAAGGAGGAACGGCCCTCCTGGCTGGAGCGGGTCGCACCCAAGGACGTCGATTGGAGGTCGCTCCTCCTCATCCCATCCCTGGCCGTCCTCAGCGCGTTGATCGTCGGAGCCGTGTTCATCGTGCTCACTGAGGGGCTGGATGCCATCCTCCCCGCCTACCGGGCCCTTTTTTCCGGCGCCTTCGTGGGATGGAGCTCGATCTCGGAGACCCTCCTCGTGGCAACACCCCTGATCCTGGCCGGGTTGGCGGTCGCCCTCGGATTCAGAGCCGGGTTGTTCAACATCGGCGCCGAAGGGCAGATGACCATCGGCGGTCTGACTGCGGTGATCGTCGGCTTTTCCTTCGACGGATTGCCCTCCGTCGCCCACGTCTTGCTGGCCGTGCTCGCCGGTTTCCTGGGTGGTGCACTCTGGGGATTCATTCCGGGCGTGTTGCGGGCCAAGACCGGGGCCCACGAGGTGATCACCACGATCATGCTCAACTTCATTGCCTACAGAATCCTGGACTATGTGCTCAAGCTCCCCGGGATCCAGGAGGAGGGCAGATTCGACCCGATCTCCCAACCGGTGCTGTCCAGCGCCCGTCTCCCCAAGATCCTTGGCTGGCTTCCGATCGACAGCGCCGGTGGTCTTCGCCTTCACTTGGGGTTCCTGATCGCTCTGGCCATGGCCTGGGTCGTCTACTGGCTGTTGTTCAAGACCACCTGGGGCTTCGAGTTTCGCACTGTGGGGGCAAACCCCCAGGCCGCCAAGTACGGCGGGATGAGTGTCGCCGTTGCCATCATCCTGGTGATGACCATTTCCGGAGGCTTGGCCGGGATGGCGGGTGGCAACGAGACCCTGGGCGTCCTGGGCCGGGCTTCCCCGGGCTTCACCGCGGCTATCGGCTTCGACGCCATCGCCCTCGCCCTTCTCGGGAGATCTCACCCTGGAGGCGTGGTCCTGTCGGCGATCCTGTTCGGCGCCCTGCGAGCGGGGGGTCGGACGATGCAGGTGCAGAGTGAGGTGGGGATCGACCTCATCATCATCATCCAGGCCCTGATCATCGTGTTCATCGCTGCTCCCGAGCTGGTACGGGCCATCTACCGGGTCAAGGGAGGCAAGGAGACCGGGCAGTTGACGCGGGGTTGGTCGACATGACCGCCGTCGCCGACACCGCCACCCTGGTCCGGGCCCCGGCCGAAGTGCGAAGTGCCCGGATTAGAGGGATCATCTATCTGATCCTGGCCGTGGTCACCTATGCCCTGTTGGCCTCGGGCACCGAAGGCGATGTCGTCTTCCGCCTCGGCGAGGTGGCCGGCGATCTCGACTGGACGGTTTCGTCCAAGGGGCTGGCCACGTTCTCCGCTGTTGTGTTCGGGTTCCTCGGCGGATGGGAGCTGACCCGGGGCATCGGCAAATGGAGCAACGTGGCGCTGGCCATCGCCCTCGGCATCTTTGCCTTTGCCTTCCTCGGATATGCCGCTGCGGGCAAGTCGCTGAGCCTGGTCGGGATGCTGGACGGGACGGTGAAGGCGGCAACGCCTATCGCCTTCGGCGCCCTGTCGGGGGTGATGTGCGAACGGGTGGGGGTGATCAACATCGGGATCGAGGGGATGTTGCTCACCGGTGCCTTCATGGGAGCCGTGATGGGAACCATCCTCGGCCCGGTGGTGGGCATCGCCGGAGCCACCATCGCCGGCGGCGTGATGGCCGCCGCCCTCGCCGTACTTGCCATCAAGTACCGGGTGGATCAGATCATCGCCGGGGTCGTCATCAACATCTTCGCGCTGGGCTTGACCTCATTCCTCAGCGCCCAGATCCTCGTGGAGAACTCCGCCGAGTACAACAGCCCGGGCGTGCTTCGCCCCATCCCCATCCCGATCCTGAGCGATATCCCGGTCCTGGGCCGGATCTTCTTCGAGCAGAACATCTTCGTCTATGCGATGTTCATCATCGTCGCCGTCATGACCTACGGGCTGTTCAGGACCCGGTGGGGTCTGCGCTCCCGGGCCGTCGGCGAGCACCCCAAGGCCGCTGACACAGTGGGCATCAATGTGTTCCGCACCCGCTACATCAATGTGATCCTGGGCGGGATGATCGCCGGTTTCGGTGGCGCCTATTTCACCCTGGGCTCGGTCGGCCCCTTCAACGAGAACATGACGGCGGGTCGTGGCTATATCGGCCTTGCGGCCATGATCTTTGGCCGCTGGCACCCGGTCGGGGCCCTGGCAGCTGCGCTGGTGTTCGGGTTCGCCGACGCGCTTCAGGTCAAGCTGGCCATCCTCGACTCGGGCATCCCGTCGGAGTTCCTGTTGATGGCCCCGTACCTGGTCACCATCATCGTCGTCGCCGGGGTGGTAGGTGCCGCTCGTCCACCGGCCGCCGACGGCCAGCCCTACATCAAGGAGTAAAGGGCTCGCCGTTTTACGTTTTACGTAATACGTTTTACGTGTCGCGGCCAGCGGGTCATCCGGCCGACCAGCGTCTGTTTGACCGAGGCTTCCGCCGCGCAACCAGGCACGAGCATGCGTGTTACGGGGCCACCGTGGTGGTCGACTCGGGGATCGTAGTGGTCGACCCTGGGATCGTTGTCGGGACCGTGGTCGATCCGGGGACCGTGGTGCCCGAGGTGTCCGGGACGCTGGTGCCCGTGGTCACGGCCGGGCGCCCGATGACCCGGATCTCCTGGATCGCCATCTCTCGGAACACGTTGTCTTCCACCACCTCTGCCGGGTAGTCACTCTCGATGGTGATGACGATGGTGTTGGTGTCGATGGCCGCGTAGGCGATGGTCTGGCTGCCAGGCACATCCTCGAGCTGGAGGGGGGTGGGCTGGAGTGAGTCCTCGGCCTCGATGAGGATGCCCCGGGCCCGATAGTTTCGTGCGAACTTGACCGGATCTTCCAGATTCACCCAGTCGATGCGCTGGACCACCATCGGCTGGTTGAAGGTCAGGGTGATGGTGATCGGGTCGCCTTCGGGGATTCCCTCATACGTGAACTGGTATTCGGCGTCGGTGCCCGAGATCAGGTTGTCGCAGACGAAGGCACCGATCCCCTCCTGACTGCACTCGACATCAAGGACGTCGATCGGCTGCAGCTCGGCGACGGAGGTAGTAGTCGACGCGCCGGCCGAGGTGGTGCTGGTTGCCTCAGCGTCGCCATTGAAGATGTTGAAGAGGAGGGCGATGACGACCACCGCGATGAGCAGGGCGCTGATGGCAAGGGCTGCTCGCACGCCAGCGGTTGCCTGGACGGCCGGTCGCGGTGCGGTGGGGAGCGGGCCCTGGCTGAGACGGGCTCCGCATTCCTGGCAATG
>CAZRID010000084.1:0-10717 GCA_964600055.1 uncultured Acidimicrobiaceae bacterium | reverse complement strand
CACGAGGAGCGTTCAATTCCCACTTTCGGCAGCGCGAGTTTTGTGATAGCTTTCTGTCTGGGAGGCACCGCCACGTAATCGGTGGTGCCGTTGGAGGCATTCAAAGTGTTGGGTAATTCGAGGGGCGGGGCCGCTGCTTCCACGTGGCGGGAGCAGGCAGCCATTTCAGCAGCACGTGTTCGGGCGGACATCGCGTTCGCGGCCGTCGACGTGTGCATCATCGTGGCCGCATACACATTCGGGCTGGCGGTGAGAATGCTCGACCCCGGCATCGATGCCGGTCGCGCATTCTGGGTCAGCCTGGCGATAGCGATGCCGGTGATTGTTCTGGTGCACGTCGTCGCCAATGTTCTGGCCGGTGCATATGGTCATGTTTGGGAGCACGCCAGCACGGACGAAGCGGTTCAGGTCGTGCTGGCCAATGTGGTCTCGGGTGCCGTCTTGCTCACCCTGGGTTGGTTCGCCAGACAGTTCGGTGTCACGATTCCGTTTGCGGTGATCGTGGTCGGCGCCGGTCTCACCCTCTCCGGCATGGGATTGGTTCGCTTCCGATCCCGAATGTTCTCGTTCCGGCGCAGTGACACAGGTGTCCGGATGCTGATTGTTGGCACCGGTCGTGAGGCCGCGGCTTTTGCCCGTCAGGCTCCGACCTTGAACGGTGGTTGCACTGTGGTGGGATTCCTCACTGACTCCCCACAATCGGAGTCGAATGTTCGACGGCTGGCAGGACTTCCCATTCTGGGGGAGCTGAAGGAAATCCGATCGGTCATCAAGGCACGAGACATCGACGAAGTGGTGGTGGTCGGGGCGGATGCGGCCCGTACCCGTGAAGTGGTGGACCTCTGCCTCGAGGTCGATGCCAGATTGCGAATCCTCCCCGCTGCCGAGGACGTGATGCTTGACCGCCTCAGCGCCCTCGATGTGCGGGACATCCGAGTCGAAGACCTATTGGTGAGACCTCAGGTTGCCACCGATCTCTCGGAGGTTGCAGACCTCCTGCGCGATCGACGGGTGCTGGTCACTGGCGCCGGGGGCTCGATCGGCTCCGAGATCGTGGCCCAGGTGCTGGGGTTCGCTCCTGCGGCCGTCTATGCGTTGGATCGCGACGAGACCCTGCTCCATGATGCCAAACTCAAATGGGGCGGCGGAGTTGAAAGCGTGCTTTGTGATCTCCGCGAGCCGATAAAAGTCCTCCGGACATTCGAGGAGATCAAGCCGGAGATCGTATTTCACGCAGCGGCTCTCAAGCATGTGCCAGTGCTCGAGTCCTATCCCGAAGAAGCGGTTCTCACCAACATCATCGGCACCCGCAACGTCATCGAGGCGGGTTCTCGTGTGGGAATGAGCCGATTTGTCCTTATCTCCACGGACAAGGCGGTCGATCCTTCCTCGGTGATGGGTGCAACGAAGAGGATCGCCGAGCTGATGGTGCAACTGGGTGCCGACCGACAGGACGGTTGTGTGTATTCGGCGGTGCGGTTCGGGAACGTCCTTGGCAGCCGTGGAAGCGTGATCCCGACTTTTGTCGACCAGATCAAGGCCGGGGGCCCGGTCACGGTGACGGACCCCGAAATGACCCGCTACTTTATGACGACGGGCGAGGCGGTCGAGCTGGTGCTCCAGGCGTCTGCGCTCGCCGGCGGCTCCGAGGTGTTCGTGCTCGACATGGGTGACCAGGTGCGCATCGTCGAATTGGCGCGACGTCTGATCCGTCTTGCCGGTCTCACACCCGAGTCCGACATCTCAATCGTCTACACCGGGATCCGGCCTGGCGAGAAGCTCAACGAACGGCTGTCGATCAATCCGATGACCCCCACCCGAAATCCGCAAATCTCAGAAGCCAAGCTCGACTATCCGAACCCTGCGGTGCTGATGGAGAGGGTGGCCGAGTTGGAGAAGGCTGCCCAAGAAGTGGATCGCTATCAGGTTCGTGGTCTACTGAGCAACCTCATCGCACACGACGTCCTTTGGGCCAACGGTCACATCGTTGACACCGAAGACACTCAATCGGAGAACGAGATCACATGGAACTGAACCGCCTGAAGAGGATCCTCCGCGACCGATGGATCGTGGTCTTGGTAATCGCATTGTTAGGCGCTGCCGGCGCCTGGGCGTTCACGGGTCTGGCCAACCAGCAGCGAGAGTCCCGCTGGGAGGCTGAGGCGGCCTTGGCCTTTCAGCCGCAGGAGGGTCAGACCATCTCCGATCTCACGGAGACTGTCGAGTACAACTATGAATTGGCCAGAATCGCCGCTCAGGACCTGTTGACCGAGGATCCTACGATGGCGATCACGTTGGATCTCGCCGGGGCGCGCATCATCTTCACCGCGCTGGGCGAGAATGAGGCTGAAGCTGGGGCCAAAGTCCGCGACCTGATGCAGGCTTTCTTCCAGGTCGATCCGACACTCGCCGGAGTTGACATTGAGAGTCAGCTGGAGGACCTACGGGTGCAGGCGATCGACATCGAGGCGAGGATAAAAGCTCTCAACGACGAGATCTCCCCTCCGATCGAGCCCGCGGTTCGGCAGCAGATGACATTCCTCGACAGTCAGATCGAGGGTCTGCAGGCTGCACTTATCCAGCTGTCGGTAGAGGAAGCGGCGGCACCTGCCGCCGATCGAGCTGGGATTGCGGCACAACGGGCTGGGGTCGAGGCCAACCTCGAGACCGCATTGGCAGAACGCGCCGCCCTTCCCCCTGCGGAGCCACTCCCACCCACCGTGCAGCAACAGCTCGAGCTCACATCATTGGAGAGTCGCCTCGTCCTGCTTCAAGCCGACTATCAGAGGCTGTATCTGAGGATCCTGGGTGTTGACGACAGCACCCGGACCGAGCCCACGACCTACAACGACCTCACCGCCGGCCCCGGCAGCGGCCTGGTCAACGCCGGGATCGGGTTCCTCGGTGGCCTGGCGGTGGCCCTGTTCGGTTTGATCTTCATCAACAATTCTCGGAAGACGATCTGGCTGCCCGAGGACCTGAGCGTCCCGGTGCTGGCCGATGTCCCGGGTCGGCGAACCGTGAGCGGTGTCGGCCCGTCGTGGTACGACAACACCGGAGGGAGCCCGAGAAAGACGGCGATACAGGCCCTGCGCTCCGGGGTAGAGGCGCGTCTCGCCGGGACCGCCGGTGCGATTGCAGTCACCGGCAACCGGGTCGGGTCGGCAACCGTGCACGCTTTGGTCACTGATCTCGCGGTCTCCATGGCCAGCGCCGGCGCCTCGGTGCTCCTGGTCGACGCCGATCTCGAGAGCGACGCGGCTCTTGCGGAGTACCACATCGGAGGCCCGTCACTGTCCGCGATCCTCAAGCTCAGTCCCGACTCGCTGCTCCTGGAGCGGGAAGTCGCCACGATCGTGGACAGCGCGTACATGATTCGGGCCAATCTGTCCGTCCTGCCGTCGGGGCCGCCACCTGGTACCCCGGCAGATGCGCTGGCCGGGCGACCATTCCGCGCCTTCGTTCAGGAGGCGTCCAAGCGGTTCGACTATGTGGTGGTCGCGGTTGGGGAGGGAAGCTCGACAGCAGCGCAGGTCGCCATGCAAAGAATCGGCCGGGCGGTCGTGGTCCTTACTCCTGGCCGTTCCACCGAGCCCCAGGTCGCCACCGTCCTCTCAGACATGGCTGCTCGCCAGGTCACCTCCCTTGGTGGGATCTTCGTCCAGCGCTCCGAGGGGCCCGTCAAGAGCCGGGAAGAGTCGGTCGCCGTGGACAGCTCGATCCGCCGACCCGAGCCTCAGGAAGCCGGCGGGGGTTCGCCACTGACCAGGTTGACCAACTACCCATTCCCGGTCGAGAAACACTCCGGGGTGCTCCCGTCCACCTCGCTGAGGTCTCTCGCCGACCGGGTTGGCTCTCATCCTCGGGACAATGACCTCGAGGCTGTCCGGGTGGACAGGGGCGATGATGGTCTGGGGTCCGAGCTTCTCGGTGCCCTTAGAAACGCCTCGCCCACAGACGCCTACGAGGCTGTAGCCGACTATCTGGTCACCCGTGTCGAAGACATGATCGTGGCGGTCCCGGGGCAGGGTGACTTCTCGGAGAGTCTCACCGGCGAGCTCCATGACAATGGGTTCATCCCGCTGCGCAGCGTCGGCGATCATCGTTCGGTCGGGATCTGGCTCGCGGATGAGCTGCATCGTGAAGCGCCCGGGATCACGTCGGACGGGATCGTGCAGGAGATGGAGCGCATCCTCGGATTTGGAACCGGTATCGAGTCCGTCGCGTTCGACGATTGGCTGGCCATCGAGTTCTTCTCACGTCACCTGCGACGCACCAATGGAGATCCGTACGTATGGCATCTGACCAGCGAAGGGGGATCGGCTCAGATTCTTGCCCATTCCACTCGGTTTGACCGGACCAGCATCGAGATCCTGATCTCCGACGTGGCGCGGTGGACGATCGATCGGCTGGAGCGGGACCTCAAGGCATCCAACGCCGGCGGATACGCCGATCGGTCCAGTGCTATCGAGCAGCATCTTGCCGATGTCCGGCGCTTCGAGGTCGCCCTCGGATTGTTGATCGGGGCGCAGCAGGATGGCCTGAACGACGACCGTCGCAGTCGGAGGGTTCGAGCCTCGTCGGTGTGGAATCCGGACTGGACGCTCGGTTTCAGGGAGAATCTCGCCCCGATCCAGCGTGCGGGCCTGCTGCCGTTCCAGGTTTTGAGCGAAGAGGAGATGGACACCTTCCTGGCCGTCGGCTGACGGATGTCCTTCCCCCGCACCGCCGCCAAGGCCGCCTTCTCCGCCGCAGACGTTCTGTTCCCCAAGCCGAAGGGCCCTCGGGCTCTCATCTATCACCAGGTGGGCTCAGGGCTGGGGCGACAGATGGAGGTCACGACAGACGACTTTGTCCGTCAACTCGATTGGCTGTTGGAGAATCGGGAGCTCGTGACTTTCGACCAAGCGGTAGCCCGTTGGGATGAGCCAGGCTCAGATCGTTTCGTGTCCCTCACCTTCGACGACGGCTATGCGGACACCTTCACCACGGCCTATCCGAGGTTGAAGGAAAGGGAGATTCCCTTCCTGATCTATCTGGCAACGGAGTCGATCGAGACCGGGAGCCCTTTGGGGCCGCCCGGTCCGGCCGATCCGCTGAGTTGGGACCAGATCGTGGACATGTTGAGCTCCGAACTGATCACGATCGGGGCTCACACTCATCGTCATACCGACTTACGTGCTCTATCGGCTGATGCAGTAGAGGAGGAGCTCGCCACGAGCGATGGCCTGATCGAGCGCCGTCTCGGGTTGCGGCCCGACCACTTTGCATATCCGTGGGGCCACTGGTCGCCAGGTACGGCCGCCGTGGTCGACAAGCGGTACATGACGGCGGCCATCGCTGGAACGCCAAGACCCAGGTCGCCCCTCGACAGGCATCGACTTCACCGCTACCCGGTCCAATTGTCAGACGGATTTCGCTTCTTCCCGTCCCGCTTGCGTGGCGGGCTCAGAGCCGAGGAGCAGGTCCGACGTTGGCTCAAGGGCTACTCGGGGCCCTGAAGGCCCAACGGTTCCTCGACCGGGGAACGCCTCGCGACAGACCCGAAAATCACAAAGGCCACTAACGCAATGAACAGGACTGCCACCGAGGCGACAACTGCCGACTCCCACAAGCCGATCACTCGGGCCGCCAGAAGAACAAACACCGCGTGAAATCCCGCAACGAGTACCGGTCTTCTCTCGATCAACACCGTGGCGTTCGGCCGCACGAATGGCAGGATCGCCATCGCCCCAAGCGAGGCCCAACCGCCGATGATGGAGCCAGGTCGAGCATCGCCGCCAATGGCGACGACCCAGACAATCATGCCGGCGAGAGCGAAAGCGCCGGCGGTCGAGAGCCTGGCATGAGCCGGCCGCATCGTGGCTACAGCCAGCGGAAGCGACACCCCCAGCAGTACCCGGGCGTGCTCGGTCTCGGGGACAGTGACCCATATGCCAAAGGCAGTGATCGCCATCATCGGACCGAGCAGGTTGTGTGGCAGACGTGTCGACCATGTGGAGAGGGCCGTCCCGGCGATGACAATTGCCACCGGTGTCAACAGGGGCAGCCAGTTGATGTCGGAGAGCCCTCCACGCCATCCAATGAGGATGGCGCCCACCACCACCAGCACCCATCCGAGCGGCTTCATCGGGCGATCAGCATCGGGCCCCAGAAGCCAGCCACCCGCCCCAAGGGCAAAGAAACCAGAGCTCACCCCAAGACGTCGCTCTATTACGGTGTTGATCACGATCAGGGCGGCGAGGGTGAACACCACTCCCCACCATCGGGTGGTTCTCTCTTCCCTCGAAGCCGCGAACAAGACACCGAGTCCCACCGCTCCGGCCAGAACGCCGGCCTGAAAGTCGGGTCGCGTGAAGAGATCGGCGAATGTCGAAAGCGATTCGAGCATCGCCAGGACTGTAAGGAGGTGAGTCGATCTACTTGGCGATTCACCAGATTCGAATGGTCCACCTGACAGGCCGATGAAGGTCCTCCACGTCATCGATAGCCTTTCCGGAGCCGGTGGTGCCGAACAGGGGCTGGTGCGCGAGATCACCAGATTCGGCGACGACATCGAGCAGACGGTGGTCCTGCTCTATGACCGGACCGATCTGGCGCCCGAGTTGGACGCCCGCGGTGTGCGGGTGGAGGTCATCGGGCTGGTGGAAGGCTCAGGCTCGCGAGCATGGCCCCGGGCCCTGTCACCGGTTAGGCGTATCGCTCACTCCTTCGAACCCGATGTCATCCAGACCAGCCTTTTCCTGGGCAACATCGTCGGACAGTTGGTGGGTCGCAGCCTCATGATCCCTGTGGTCTCGAATCTGGTCTTATCCGGTGACCTGGAGCTCCTTCGAGCATTCCAGCCTGGCGCCGACACCAAGCGGGCACAATTGCTGCGATCGATCGCCGGCTGGTCGGCCCGAAGCAAATGGGTTTGGTTCCGAGCCTTGACCGAGGAGGTCAAGCTGTCGAACGCAGGTTTGCTCGGCGTCGACCCGGGTCGGGTCACCGTGATCCCGCGCGGGGTGCCACGACCCGACCTTCACAACCCCGTCTCACGAGACGAGTTGGGATTGCCCGATGGCCCGTTGGTGGTGAACGTCGGCAGGCTCGCCCCCCAGAAAGGCCAGGTTTATCTAGTCGAGGCCTTCGCCAAGGTTCGCCGGCGTGTGCCTGAGGCGCACCTTGTGATCGTCGGAAAGGAAGGGACGGCCGAGGCGGAGGTGCGAGCCGCTGTCAATCGTCTAGGCCTCGCCGATGTCGTCACGATCGCTGGATATTCGACAAATGTGACCGACTATCTGGCCCATGCTCATGTCTTCGCATTTCCCTCGGTGATGGAGGGCCTGGGGACATCTGTGATCGAGGCTATGGCGTGTGGGGTGCCAGTGGTGGCCTTTGACATTCCGCCGGTCCGGGAAGCAACCGTCGGGGGACAGTATGGGACTCTGATCCCGGTTGGGGACGTCGACGCATTGGCAGCGGAGCTGATCGGGCGCGTCCGGACTGATCGCACGGTCGACGACCGGGCTAGGGACTGGGTCAGGAATCATCACGATCTCGGCCGAATCGCATCGTTGGTCGAGGCAATGCTCCGAGCAACTGCGTCGAACGCTGGGAGGGAAAAGCGGAGTTAGCCTCCGGGTATCTATGACACGTATCTATCTCTCGCCCCCCGACGTCGGTGAAGACGACAAGGCAGCCATCGTTCGCGCCTTCGACGGTGGTTGGATCGCACCTCTCGGCCCGGAGGTCGATGCCTTCGAAACCGAACTGGCCGCGGCAACGGACCGGGAGCACTGTGCGGCGCTTTCCAGTGGTACCGCAGCTCTCCACCTCGCATTGGAGGTGCTCGGGGTCGGGCATGGCAGTCGTGTGCTGGTCTCCTCGCTCACGTTTGCGGCAACCGCCAATGCGATCCGTTACACCGGGGCCGAGCCGGTCTTCGTCGACAGCGATGAGGCGTCCTGGAACATGGACCCTGACCTCCTTGGTGAGGCGCTGCAATCTCATGGGCCGTTCGCCGCTTGCGTTGTCGTCGACATTTACGGTCAGTCGGCCGACTATGACCGGATCGCTCCCCTTTGCGCCGAAGCCGGTGTCCCTCTCATCGAAGACGCCGCTGAGGCGCTCGGGGCTACCTATCGGGGACGTCGGGCGGGGGCCTTTGGCGAAATTGCCACCCTCTCGTTCAACGGGAACAAGATCATCACCACCAGTGGCGGGGGAGCCCTGGTGACCGACAACGAGGAATGGGCCAAGCGCAGCCGCTGGCTGGCGACACAAGCCCGGGAGCCCGCCCCCCACTACGAGCATCGAGAGGTCGGATACAACTATCGGCTGTCGAACCTTCTGGCTGCACTCGGCAGATCCCAACTCGCCGATCTGGGACGTCGCGTGGCCATGAGGCGCGATCACAACCAGGTATACCGTGAGGCACTTGCCGACCTCCCCGGTGTCAGCTTCATGCCGGAGTTGCCCGGCGGCGAGTCGACCTTCTGGCTGACGTGTCTCACCGTCGAGCCCTCCGAGGCAGTGGTCGACCGGGAGCAGATCCGCCTTCAACTCGAATCACTCGATATCGAGGCCCGGCCGGTGTGGAAACCAATGCACTTGCAGCCAATATTCGCCGAGAACCAGGTCTTTGGCGGGAAGGTCTCCGAGCAACTATTCACCAACGGGCTGTGCTTGCCCAGCGGCTCGACCCTGAGCGCGGACGACCGCGACCGGGTGATCACCGCCGTGACAGAAGTCTTCGCCAAGGCTTGAGTGGGCGGCGCCCCGCGCCACGTCATCCTTTGCCCGAAACCCGGCAGGTAGCCTCACGTGGGTGAAGCCGGTCCTGACCGCCGAGGAATATCAACGGGTCGACAAGGCCTACACCGGCGACCTCGATCAGGCCATGGACCGCGCCGGGTTTGCCGTTGCCCTCGCTGTCGCTCGTCGAGGAGCAAGCTATGGGTCGAGGGTGGTGGTCCTGGCCGGACCGGGCAACAACGGTGGCGACGGGTATGTCGCCGCCCGCTATCTCAGACGTCGGGGGGTCGATGTGGAGATCCATGCCCTGGCGATCCCGCGAGCCGTAGAGGCGATCAGAGCCGCATCTTTGGCCAAGGCCTACGGGATCCCGGTGCTCGAGATCGGACCGGTCGTGGGGGCTGATGTCGTGATCGATGCGCTCTTTGGCGGCGGGGCGAGGGGTGGAATTCCGTCCGAAGTCATGGCCTGGGTGGACAGCGAATCGCCTGTGGTAGCGGTCGACTACCCAACCGGTCTCGACCCGAACACCGGCAAGGTACAGGACCGTGCGTTTCGGGCTGTAGAGACCGTCACGTTCCAGACTCTGAAGACGGGACATGTCCGCGGCGATGGCCCGGACTATTGCGGCGAGGTGTCCATCGTCGACATCGGCATCGAGGGTGGGGTGCCTTCGATGTGGGTGGCGGAAGAGGAGGATGCCCCCCGCCCTTCACGCTCCAGGACGGCCCATAAGTGGTCCGCTGGCTCGGTCCTCGTCGTCGGAGGGTCGACCGGCATGGTCGGCGCCTCGGTGTTCGCCGGCAAGGCGTCACTCCATTTCGGGGCGGGGTCGGTGGCGGTGGCATCGCCGAGATCCGACCTGGTTACCGCCGCTGCACCTGAATTGTTGACATTGTCCTTCGAGGAGGGGGAGGCAAGTCTGGATCGGTTCGACGTAGTCATCGCCGGCCCGGGTCTGGCCGACGCGGACCGTGACAGTGCCCTACCAATTCTCCGCAAGGCATACCGTGTCCTGCTCGACGCCGGTGCTCTCGACCCCACAGTCGTTGAAGCAGCTCGTGAGGGGGGTGCCGAGGTGTTGGTAACGCCACACGCCAGGGAGTTCGAGCGCATCGCCGGGGTGGAGAGTGGTGCCTTCTCGGCCAAGGCCTACGCCCGCAAATACGGCGTGACCGTGTTACTCAAGGGCAACCCGACCTCGGTTACAGACGGATCGGAGCCGGTATTGGTGCGTACCGGTGGGCCAGAGCTCGCCACCATTGGCACCGGCGACGTTCTCTCCGGGATGATCGGCGCCCTCTGGGCCCGGGGTCTGGACGCCCGCACTGCGGCGGTGTCGGCCGCCTACTGGCACGGTGTGGCCGGTGCAGATCTCGCCGGCTCAACGACTGTCACTGCCGATGCCCTCGCCGAGCACATTGGCAGGTTCGCATTTGTGAGGGAAGGGGGGAGGGGGGTCCTGTGAGGCCGACCTACGCCGAGATCGATCTCGGGGCAATCCGCCACAATGTTGCCGGTTTCATCCAGCTTCTGGCACCCTCGGAGGTATGTGTCGTCGTCAAAGCCGACGCCTATGGCCACGGTGACGCTCCCGTCGCCGAAGCCGCTCTGGACTCAGGTGCTCCCTGGCTGGCGGTGGCTCTGGTGGAAGAGGGGATTCGTCTTCGCGAGGCCGGAATCGAAGCGCCGATCCTCATCCTGTCCGAGCCTGAGCCCAGGTCTGCGCCGGATGTGGCAGCCTGGGGCCTCACCCCTACGGTCTACTCGATCGCTTTTGTCGAGGCGCTCGCTGCCACCGGCTCGTCGTTCGACGCGCACGTGAAGGTCGACACCGGGATGCACCGTGTCGGGGTGGCACCCAGGCTTCTCGATGATCTCTTGGGCGTGGTTCGCAGCACGAACTCCATGACGGTCGAAGCCCTGTGGACCCACTTTCCGGTCGCGGACGAGGATCCCGAGTACACCCGCCGCCAGA
>CAZRID010000083.1:0-10764 GCA_964600055.1 uncultured Acidimicrobiaceae bacterium | reverse complement strand
TGATGTGTGCAATTCGTCAGCCGGCAAGCCTGATCGGCTGTAAATGACTGGTCCACGCGTCCCTTCCTGCAACCAACAACACCGACCCAGAGTCATGGATCGGGTCCTCCTCCTCATACGGCGGAACCTCCCGAAACTGCCGCTGGGGGCCGGAACATTAGCCGGTTGAAATCAGTCGCGACGGAAGGGGTCCTGCCAACCTGACTCGGGCTCTTCGCCCTGTGGCTCGCGCTCTTCGGAGTGCCAACCCCGAGACCTGAGACCGGTGGCGAGTGCCGCCGCGGATCCGACGAGAAGTGCGAACCCGAGAAAGGCGACCAGGGTGTAGGTGGCGAAGAAGGCAATAACGACGGCTAGACCTGCGACCACCCCGACCATGGCGAGACGGACCCCGACGCGTGACGGCCTGGCGATTTGCCGTACCGCTCGTGCAAGCTCGGGATCCTCTTCGTAGAACTGTCGCTCTATCTCGGCAAGGATCTTTTGTTCGTGGTCATCGAGGGCCATCTAAACCTCGTCCTTCGACATCGATCAGACCCACTGACACAATACACCCGACCCGGAGACAGTTCACCGGTCAGATTCGGGATATTGCTCTTTCCTCTCGACAAGACGTGCCGGCTCGACCGAACGTTCCCCGAATCGCTCCCGCACCTCCGCCACCGCATCCGAGAGTTTGACCCAGTTCTCGTCTGTGCCCAGATCGAGCTGTCTCGGCTCACCACTCTCCTCGAGCCCGGACCCGCCAAGACCCAGGAGCCGGACCGGACGGGCCAGATCGACCGAGCCAAGCAGGTCCCGAGCCGTGTTGTACAGGTCGCGGGGGCTGTCGAGGGGCCCACCGAGCGTGACGCTTCGGGTGATGGTCGAGAAGTCCTCGTAACGGACTTTCAGTGTGACCGTGCGGGCCGCCAGTCCCGAGCGCCTCAGACGCCCCGAAAGACGCTGGGAATGGGCGAGCAATGCGGTTTCGATCGTCTCCCTTCCCTCCAGATCCCGATCGTAGGTCTCCTCGACCGAGATCGACTTGGCCTCGATGTCCGGGACGACCGGCCGCAGGTCGATGCCACGGGCGAGCTCGAGAAGATGACGCCCGTTCGCCGGGCCCAATGCGCTGAGGACCGTCGGCTCGGGCAGCTCCGCCAGATCGCCAACCGTGACCACTCCCAGCCGTTGCAACCCGGCGAGAGTCGCCGGGCCTACCCCCCACAGGGCCTCGACCGGAAGAGCATGGAGAAAATCGAGCTCTGTTTCCTTCGGGATGTGGCGGTAGCCGTAGGGTTTTGCTGCCTCGGAGGCCAGCTTCGCCAGGAACTTCGAGGAGGCGATCCCGACCGAGGCCGGCAAACCCATCCGTGACCGGATCTCAGCGCGAACTGCCAGTGCCACATCGACCGGTGCTTCGAAGTGCCGTCGCAGACCCGAGATGTCGAGGAATGCCTCGTCGAGGCTCAGACCCTCGACGTGAGGCGTGAAGCCACGAAAAACGTCGAATACCTCGGCGGACACTTCGCCATAGCGACCGTGCGCAGGTGACACCACGACGAGGTCGCGACACAGCTTGAGCGCCGTCGCAGTGGGCTGGGCAGACCGAACACCGCGCTGGCGTGCCTCGTACGAGGCGCTGGCGATGACTCCTCGGCTCCCGGTGCCCCCGACCGCCACCGGTTTTCCGATCAGCGACGGGTCACGTCTGCGCTCGACCTCCACAAAGAAGGCATCCATGTCGACATGGAGGATCGGCTCGGTCCACACGCAAGACCGAAGTTACCTCCGGCCAGGGACGAGAACGGCCACAATGCCACGAATGGCAGCATTGGTGCATCTCGTCCGTCACGCCGAGGTGGACAACCCCGATCATCTCGTATACGCCGATCTCCCCGGTTTCGGCCTCTCCCCGCACGGTGTCGAGCAGGCGCGGCGGGTGGGCCGCTATCTCGGGCCCCGGCCTGTCGTGGCCATCTGGTCATCCCCCCTGGAGCGGTCGCTCCGCACCGCTGAGGAGATCGCCGCTCGCACTGGTGTCCCGGTAAAGGTGGACCCGGATCTCACCGAATGGCGGGTGGCGGCGCGATGGAAGGGCTACACCTGGCGCGATATCCCAACGACCTTCCCCGGCGAGCTCGAGGCGTACCTCGAGCATCCCGACCGCCTCGCCTTCGGGGACGAGACACTCGACGACCTCGCCGCCCGGATGGCGGTCACGGCGCGACGCCTCGACTCGGAGCATCCTCACGGTGATGTCGTGATCGTGTCCCATCAGGATCCGATCCAGGCAGGCCGTCTCCGCCTCATCGGATCGCCACTTGCCGGGCTTCACCAGGAGAAGCCGGGGCACGGGGCGGTGGTCACGCTTCGCCCGGGAACGGTCTGGCGGCTGGAGACCGTGTGGGAGCCCGGCGAGTCGCCACGCTTTGGTGAGAAGTCCGGTCTCCGAGTGCTCCACCCGGCCCAAGGGCCTGAGGATTCAACTTCGGCTTGAGCAAAGCCGCTGCGACACTTCCCACGTGAAGGTCTCGCTCGCCTCCGCCACCCCGCTTCTGGCCGCACTGCTCTGGGTCACGGCTCTGGTGGTCGACCCCGACCCCCTCGCCCCCGGGTCGGTGTTGCTCATCGGTGTTGGCCTCCTGGGACTGGCATCGGTTGCTGTGGTGGGGATGATCGTGACCGGTGGACGATGGGCGAGAAGGACGGGTCTGGTGGTGACAGCCCTCACCGCGGTGATCGCGGTGGTTCGTCCGATCGACCCGATATGGGTGGTAGCCCTCGCCGCGACCGCCGTCTCGGGATTTGCCATGTTCTCGGGCTCGGTCACCGGGAGCATCCGGAAACTGCCGGCCGCGACAGGCCCACCCCGGCGAGCCGTCCTGGTCCCCATCATCCTCATCGGGTTTCCCTTCTGCCTCGGGCTGGCCGCCTGGAACGAGCCGACAACAGGCGCCATGACCGTTGGCCTTTCCGCCCCGATCGCCGCCCTGTGGTATGCCCGCGTCCTGCCCGGAGGCCTCTTGGCGGTCAGGGTCCTGTGGCCGGCGCTGGCGATCGGGCTTTCGATCACTCTGGGCGTGAGGCCGGGCGCTGTCTCGCTGGCGGGTGGTTTGCTGGTCGCCGTGCTCGCCTGGCATCCATCGGTCAAGCATGCCTTTCACCCGCCTCGTGAGGTCGGCACCAGCTTTCCAATCCCGCCCGAGCTCGCTCCAAGAGAGGTCCTCGATGCGGCCAAGCTCGATGAGCGAGGCCAACCCCGGCCGTGAGGCGCCGGCCCAATCCTTGGATCGCCATCCCCTCCCTGTTGCTGGGCACCCTGGCGGCGGCATTGGGATGGATCGTCACCGATGTCAGCTGTCGGGTACCTGACGCGACAGGTGGTTACACCACTTGCGTCGGATGGGCGGCGGTGGTCGCCATCGCCTCGTTCCTAGCGGTGACGATCGGGGCAGCCCTGATCCTGGTCTTGGTCTATCGCTCACTCGCCGAGTGGCAGGAGAAAAGCGGGCGGTAGACGGGCGAAAAAACAGAACCCCCTCCGGCCCTAGCGGGCCATCTCCCCCTGCGGGGGAGGAAACGCGTTTCTCCCCCCGCAGGGGGGAGTACGGCGAAGCCGGGAGGGGGGATCCTGAATAGCACAAAGTCGGCCGGCATCGGTTAGGGATTTGCTTGGATATCCCCTGCGCTGAGCCGACCGCGCGGCGGAAGCTCCGGCCGACCGGCGTCTGTTTGCCCGAGGTGCGCTCCCGGTTGGTGGCCAACCCGTAGCGCCATCCTGCCCTGACCGAAGGGCAAAGTCGGCCGGCATCAAACTCGTGAAAGCACCAGGCTCACGTTGTGGCCGCCGAAGCCGAACGAGTTGGACATGGCGTGGTCCAGGGTGGCCTCCCGCTTCACGTTGGGCACGTAGTCGAGATCGCACTCCGGGTCGGGGGTCTGATAGTTGATCGTGGGCGGCAGAACCTGATCGCGGAGGGCCATGATGCAGGCCACGGCCTCCACGGCGCCCGCACCACCGAGGATGTGACCGGTCATCGACTTGGTCGATGAGACGGGTGTCGAGTCAGCCTCATCACCCATTGCAATCCGGATCGCTGCGGTCTCGGTCGAATCGTTGGCTTCGGTCGAAGTGCCGTGGGCGTTGATGTACCCGATGTTGGCAGGGGTGAGACCGGCGTCGGCGATGGCGTTGACCATGGCCCGGGCCGCGCCCGAGCCGCCGGGCCGGGGCAGGGTGATGTGATAGGCGTCGGCGGACATCCCGTACCCGGCCACCTCGGCATGGATCGTGGCCCCACGAGCCTGAGCCTGCTCGAGATCCTCGAGGATCAGCGCCGCTCCGCCTTCACCCATGACAAACCCATCCCGGTTGGCGTCGAAGGGGCGTGAGGCCGTATCCGGATCGTCGTTGCGGGTGGACAGGGCGCGGGCCTGGGCAAAGGTGGCCATCCCGAATGTGGTGATCGCCGCCTCCGCTCCCCCTGCAACTACGACGTCGGCCGCTCCGCGTCTGATCAACTCGGCCCCGTCACCGATCGCATTCGCTGACGCCGAACAAGCAGTGACCACGCAGGTCACAGGTCCGAGCAGGTTGTGCTCGATCGAGGCGAGACCGGCAGCCATGTTGGGGATGATCCGGGGAACGCCGGTCGGGCTGACCCGGTCCGGTCCTCTCTCGGTAAGAGTCACGATCTCGTCGATGAACGAGCCCATCCCGCCGAATCCGGCGCCGACGACGACACCGGCTCTGGTTGCCGCCGGATCGTCTTCCTCGTAGGAGAGCCCGGCATGCTCCAGTGCCTGACGCACTGCAACCAGGAAGAACTGGGCGAACCGATCGATCCGGCGCACCTCCCGACGGTCGAAATGCTGCTCGGGGTCCCAACCCGGCACCTCGGCGGCAATCGTGGTCCGATAGCCTTTGGTGTCGAACAGTGAGATCGGGCCGACACCAGATCGGCCCGACAGCATCGACTCCCAGGTGGAGTCGACACCATCACCAATGGGAGTGATGGCCCCGAGCCCGGTGACGGCGACTCGCCGTCGCTCGGGTGACATCAACTCATGCTCCCAGCTTGCCGTGCACGACGTCGATCGCCTGTCCCACGGTCATGATCGACTCCGCTTCCTCATCCGGGATCTTGACCCCGAACTCGTCCTCGAGCGCCATCAAGAGCTCGACTACCCCGAGGCTGTCCACATCGAGATCTTCCTCGAAATGGGCCTCCTCGGAGATCTTCGATGCATCGAGCCCGAGCTCGGACACCAAGACTCCACTGAGTCGATCTGCTACTTCGCTTCGTTCCATGTATTCCTCCTCTGGGAAACGCTGGCGGAAAGTTACAGGGCGATGCCGCCATCCACCGCCAATACCTGGCCTGTTATGTACGAGGCCGCATCCGATGCCAGGAAATCGACAGCTGCGGCCACCTCTTCAGGAACGCCAAACCGCCCGAGGGCAGTCGATTCCTGCATTCCCTTCTTCACCTCGTCCCCCAACGGATCGGTCAGATCCGTGGCGATGAACCCCGGCGCCACGACGTTGACCGTTATGCCCCGCGACCCGACCTCCCTGGCCAGTGACTTGGAGAAACCGATCATGCCCGCCTTGGAGGCGGCATAATTCGCCTGGCCCGCGTTGCCGCTGATCCCTGCTACCGATGCAATCGACAACACCCTCCCCCACCGGGCGCGCAACATGTTGCGCATGGCAGCGCGGGTGCACAGGTAGACCGACCTGAGATTGGTGGCTATCACCTCGTCGAAATCCTCGGGCCTCATCCTGAGCAGGAGATTGTCCCGGGTGATCCCCGCATTGTTGACCAGCACCGACACCGGGCCCATGTCCTCAGCGATGAGTCCGAACAGGCGGTCGACCTCGTCGACCCCGGCCACGTTGGCCGCGTAAGCCGCGGCATGACCCCCGGCATCGGAGATCGACCGGACCACCTCCTCGGCCGCCACGGCGTTGGACGCGTAGTTGACCGCGACCACGTGGCCTGATGCAGCAAGACGTTGTGCAATGGCCCGGCCGATGCCCCGCGAACCGCCCGTGACCAGGGCGACCCGCCCCCCGGCCTGATCGCTCACGTCAGCTTTTCGGGCAAGCCGAAGAAGTCGAAGTTGGGCTGGAGCAGCTCCATCGCGGTCCGATCCGGTGGAGGCAGCTCGGCATCGCTCTCGCCGAGCGGCTCGGTCCTGGTGCCCCATCGGTAGACGGCGGACCCCCAGCTCAGGCCACCGCCGAAGGCCGTGAATGCGACATTGTCGCCGGGCTTGATCCTTCCCTGTTCCAGGGCTTCGGTCAGGGCAACAGGGATCGTTGCCGCCGAGGTGTTCCCGTAGGACTGGATGTTGACGAAGACCTTGTTGTCGTCGATGCCGAGACGACGGGCGGTGGCGTCGATGATCCGGACATTGGCCTGGTGGGGAATGAGGATATCGATGTCCTCCAGGGAGAGACCAGCATCCTTTATGGCGCGAGCCGCAGAATCCCCCATCGTGGTGACGGCGCGACGGAACACCTCCGGCCCCTCCATGCCGATGGCGCTCTCCCTCGGGTCGAGAGGAAGCCGGTCCCCGGCGGTGCCGTCACGGGGCACGGCCAGGATATGACCGACCGACCCGTCCATCCCCAGCTCGGAGGAGAGCAGGCCGATTGGCTCGTCTGTCGGTTCGAGCACAACCGCACCCGCCCCGTCGCCAAAGAGGACGCAGGTGGTGCGGTCGGTGAAGTCGGTCACATAGTGGAGTTTCTCGGTTCCGATGAGCAGAACGGTGTTATTCGTCCCGCCCCGGATCATGTTGGTGCCAACCACCAACCCGTAGACGAACCCCGAGCAGGCGGCGTTCAGGTCCATCGCAGCCGCGTTCCACGCCCCTAGGTGCTTCTGCACCACCGAGGCAGTGGAGGGGATGATCGAGTCACCGGAGCAGGTCGCGACCAGAATCAGGTCGACATCGTTGACCGACTTCCCGGCAGCGGCCAGGGCACGCAGACCAGCCACTGCGGCCAGTTCCGACGCCTCCACGTGGCTGATCCTGCGCTCTTTGATCCCGGTCCTGGTGGTGATCCACTCGTCGGAGGTGTCGACGAGCTGCTCCAGATCGTGGTTCGAGAGCACGTTGGGGGGCATGCACTTGCCCCAGCCCGTTATCTCGGCATTCCGCATTTTCGACTCCTCAGGATCGATCCATCGTACCGACGGCACCCAAGACGGACGGGATGTCTTCGACATTCGAGACGGTATGGACCAAAGCGCCCTCGACCGTCCTCCGTGCCAAACCCGCCGTTACGTCACCGGGACCGACATGGATGTAGGTGTCGATCCCGCTCTCCGACATGTCCACGAGGCTGTCGGCAAAGAGCACCGGTTCCACCATCTGCCTGGCCAGGAGTTCGCCGATCGAACCCCGTTGATGTGGCCTCGCGGTTGTGTTCGACCACACCGGGAACGAGCCGGGCCCGATGTCAGCCGATCCGAGCGCGTCGGCCACAGCCGACTGGGCAGGAGCCATGAACCCGGAGTGAAATGCGCCGGCGACTTTGAGGGGAATGACCCGTCTCACTCCCAGGTCTTCGGCGTTGTCCGCCAACCAGTCCATGTCATCCCGGCCACCGGCGACCACCACCTGGCCGGGGGCGTTGACATTGGCCACCTGAAGCCTTCCGCCTTCTTTGCGACGGGTCTCGCTGATCCTCTCGGCAGTCTCGCGGTCGGCGCCGGCCAGTGCGGCCATACCCGACTCTGCGAGGTCTGCCGCTGCGGCCATGGCCCGACCCCGCAAAGCAACCAATGACAGCGCGGTGTCGAAGTCGAACACACCTGCGGCGCTCAGCGCCGTGTACTCACCGAGCGAATGGCCGGCTGCACCAGCCGGTTCCAGCCCGCTCTCCCTCAGCAGCACCTCCCACAGGGCATAGGAAACAGCGAACAGGGCCGGTTGGGCGTGCTCTGTCCTGGTGAGGTCGAGCTCGGGCCCTTCGAGACAGAGCTTGCGGAGGGAGAAGCCCAGGACCTCGTCCGCTCGGTCACCGAGGAGGTCAGGCCTGGATTCGAAGAGATCGGCGCCCATTCCCACAAACTGGCTTCCCTGACCTGGGAACAAGATTCCGACACTCACTGGATATCCGACTCCGGTCACCCCGCACTCGTTACGACAGTGTTCCCAGCAGTCTGTCCACATCGGCAGCGTCGACGTCTCGATGGGTGACAACCCGCAAGGCATTTCCAATAGGACGATTCACCTTGATACCGGCCCCATCGAGCCTCGACTTCATGTCTGCCCATTCGATGCCGAGGGCCGGGAAGTCGACCCGCAGCATGTTGGTCTCCACCATCGCCGCGTCGACGGCGTCGGGAAAACGCTCGGAGATCCTATGGGCCAGGGCCCGAGCCAGGACGTGATCTTCGATCAGACGCTCCCGCTCGGCGAGAGCGACCATGGCCGCCGCTGCGATGACCCCGGCCTGACGCATCCCGCCGCCCAGTCTCTTTCGCAGATAGCGAACCTCGGCCATCAAGTCCTGCGGGCCACAGAGAATCGAGCCCACGGGTGCGCCAAGGCCCTTCGAGAAGCAGAACTGAATCGTGTCGGCGACCGCGGCGTATCGATCGGCGGGCACACCGCTTGCCGCCACGGCGTTGAAGATGCGTGCCCCATCGACGTGGATCTTGAGATCATGGGCCCGGGCCACCGCAGAGGTCTTCTCCATCACGTCGATGGGGATGACCCGGCCGCCGGAGAGGTTGTGTGTGTTCTCCCAGACCATGAGCCCGATCCTCGGGAAGAATCCCGACATCGCCATCGCCTGTTCGACGTCCTCGGGCTCGATCCGCCCTCCGTCGCCACCGACAGTGCGAAACCCGACGCCGGACAGAGCCTGGGGGGCGCCGCCCTCGATGCTGCGGACATGGCTTCCCTCGTGGGCGAGAACCTCCTCACCGGGATGGGTCTGCGCCATGATTGCCAGCTGATTGCCCATGGTCCCCGTGGGGACAAAGACGGCGGCCTCCTTGCCGGTGACCACTGCCGACTCCTCCTCCAGGGCGTTCACCGTGGGATCGTCCGAATAGACGTCATCCCCCACCGGTGCCGACGCCATTGCCTCCCGCATTCGCGGCGTGGGACGGGTGACGGTGTCTGAGCGGAAGTCGGCGATGCCGTCGGGAAAAGCCATGACCGAAGGCTACAGGCGCTTCAGGGCATCCCCGATCCGGGCTACCGCCAGTTCGATCCGTTCCCGGTTTTCAACGAGAGCGAATCGGACAAAGCCCTCCCCGCTTTGACCAAATCCAACCCCCGGGCTGGTGGCAACACCTGCCGCCTCGAGGAGGTGAATCGAGAACTCGACAGAGTCGAACTCCTCATAGGGCCCCGGGATCGGGGCCCAGGTGAACATCGTCCCCCGCGGCCGGTCCATCTTCCACCCGACCTCGGCGAGCCCATCGACCAGCACGTCCCGACGTGCCCGGTATACCTCATTGGTCTCCACCACGAAGTCGTCCGCCTGGTCGAGGGCGGCTGCCGCCGCGATCTGGATCGGCTGGAAGGTCCCGTAGTCGAGATAGCTCTTCAATTTGGCCAGCGCCGCCACCACCTCGGGATTGCCCGCCATGAACCCAACGCGCCAACCCGCCATCGAGTGGCCCTTGGTCAGCGAGTAGATCTCCACCGCTACCTCCATGGCACCCGGTACCTGAAGGATCGAAGGTGGCCGGTAGCCGTCAAAAGCGATGTCGGCGTATGCGAAGTCGTGGACCACCACGACCTCGTTCTCCCGGGCGAAATCCACCAGCCGCTCGAAAAACCCGATGTCGACCGTCTTGGCCGTGGGATTGTGGGGAAAGCTGACGATGATGACCCTGGGGCGGGGCCAGGATTCCCTGAACATGCGGTGGACAACCTCGAAGTAGTCCTCCTCAGAACCGATCGGGGCTGACCGCACCTCGGCGCCGGCGATGATGGGGGCGTAGATGTGAATCGGGTACGACGGCTCGGGGACGATGGCGGCATCGCCGGGTTGGAGGAGCACCCACATCAAATGGGAGAGACCCTCTTTGGAGCCGATGGTCGAGATCACTTCTGTCTCGGGGTCGAGGTCAACACCGAACCGCCGCTGGTACCGGCCGGTGAAGGCATGCCGCAGACCGTCGATCCCCCTGGATGCCGAGTAACGGTGGTTCGCCGGGTCCCCGGCCGCATCGATCAGAGCTTCAACAGCGACATCCGGCGACGGGATGTCCGGGTTGCCAAAACCCAGATCGATGACATCCACCCCGGCGAGGCGAGCCTCGGTCTTTCTCCGGTTCACCTCGGCAAAGGCGTAAGGCGGAAGCGAGCCGATGCGTCTGAAGTCGATCACAAGGCCGATCAAGTTAACCCGTGAGCCTCAAATCCCCGATTCATTCCAGGTCATTAGGACGCACAGGGGTCAGATACGGACCCCCGGAACCCCACTACGTCGGACGAGGCGGCAGCTCCGGCCGACCGGCGTCTGTTTGCCCGAAGTCAAGACCCAAAGCCGGTTACCTGAGGGTGGTCCCCCGCCCGGCGGCTACCCGGGGTCAGAGGCGCCCAACCTAATGACGTCTGACGAGGCGGCAGCTCCGGCCGACCGGCGTCTGTTTGCCCGAGCTAGAAGCCTCGACTCCAGCAGGGTGAGGGTGGTCCCCGGCCCCGTGGCACCTCGGCTCAGAGGCGCCCAACCTTAACTACGGCTGACGAGGCGGCAGCTCCGGCCGACCGGCGTCTGTTTGCCCGAGCTAGAAGCCT
>CAZRID010000082.1:0-10827 GCA_964600055.1 uncultured Acidimicrobiaceae bacterium | reverse complement strand
GCAATTGGGAGGAGATATGACCGACACGGTTGATCGGACCAAGTCGAGCGGACCTGGGGGGTCCGGTCTCGATTCCTACTTCAAACTGAGTGAGCGGGGCACATCGGTCGGCACCGAGATCAGGGCCGGGGTGACGACGTTCCTGGTGATGGCCTACATCATCTTCGTCAACCCGTCCATTCTTTCCGCCGCCGGGTTCGATGCCGCTGCAGTTGCAGCGGGCACCGCCCTGGTCGCCGGGCTGCTCTGCGTCCTGATGGGGGTGGTGGCCAACGTTCCCATTGCGATGGCCGCCGGCCTCGGCATCAACGGGGCAGTGGCATTCGGGCTGGTCCTGGGTAACGGGTTGACTCCGGCCGGGGCGATGGGTGTGATCGTCCTCGAGGGCTTGATCGTCCTAGCTCTGGTCCTGGTAGGCCTGCGTGAGGCGATCATGAACGCGGTACCGCTTGCCCTGAAGCGGGCGATCGGCGTCGGCATCGGGCTCTTCATCCTGTTCATCGGGTTTGTGGACGCTGGGTTGATCCGTCAGCCTGTGGGCGACGGGCCGGTACCGGTCGAGTTCGTATTCCCCAATTCGATGGGTGCGTGGGTTGCCCTGATCGGGCTCCTGATCACGGTGATTCTCTATGTGCGCAAGGTGCCGGGTGCATTGGTGATCAGCATCCTGGTAACCGCCGCCATCGCATTGATGGTCGGGTTCACCGAGTTTCCGGACACATTCACCGCTACCCCTAGCTTCGCCACCCTCGGCGACTTCGACCTGGGGAATGTTTTCACCCAGCTCGGGTTCGTCGCCGCGGCGTTGACCATCTTCAGCTTCATGCTCACTGACTTCTTCGACACGATTGGGACGGCGACTGCCATCGCCGAGCAGGCCGATCTCACCGAGGAGGACGGGTCGATCCCCGGTGTGGGCAAGCTGCTGTTCGTCGACTCCCTCGGCGCGGCCGCCGGTGGCGCTGCAGGAGTCAGCTCCAACACCAGCTATATCGAGAGTGCCGCCGGCGTAGCCGAAGGTGGGCGCACCGGTCTCACATCGATCGTGGTCGGCGTCCTGTTCCTGGTGGCGATATTCCTGTCGCCATTGGCAGGGCTGGTCCCCGTCCAGGCCACCGCACCGGTGTTGATCCTCATCGGCTTCCTGATGAGCGGGTTGATCAAGGGCATCGACTTCGAGGACATCGAGGAGGGCTTCCCCGCCCTGCTCACGATCGTCCTCATGCCCCTCACCTTCAGCATCACCGTCGGCATCGGCGCCGGCTTCGTGATGTACGTGCTGATCAAGGTGATCAAGGGCAAGGTCCAGGACATCCACCCCCTGATGTGGGTGGTGGCCATCGCCTTCCTCATCTACTTCGGACAGGCTGTGCTCAACCAGGCCATCGCTGCCTGATCGGCAGCCGTGAAAACCCAGGAAGGGCCCGGCTCTGGAGCCGGGCCCCATCCTTATCCCGTGAAGTAGACCTGGATATGTGGGGCGAGGGTGTCTATCAGCTCCTCGACGGTCGCCTCTTCCAGCGACGGGAAGCCGATCACATAACGAAGCACCGCTACCCCGATTAGGTGCGATACGGCCAGTGAGACCCGGAGCTCGGCGTCGGGCCCGTCGATGTGGGGTGCCACCCGACCCAGCATCGCGGTCCCGAAGAACTCGCGCAGGATCAGCGCTCCATGCTCGGTGGTGAACGCCCCACGCAGCATCGCCAGCAACGGGTCGCGGGTTTCGGGGTTCTCCCACACGCTGAAGAAGAGGGTGGTGATGTTGCGACCGGCCGATTCCGGGCCATCGATGAGGACCGCCTGGGCGATTTCGTCGGGGCGCATCGGTAGGTCGATCGAGGCGGCGAACAGGTCGTCCTTGTTCCCGAAGTAGTGATGAACCAGGGCCGGGTCTACCTCAGCCTCGCCGGCGATGCCGCGGATGGTCGCCCGATGAAAGCCCTTGGTGGCGAACTCGGAGCGGGCAGCGGCGAGGATGCTGCCGCGGGTGTCCTCCCCGCCGGGTCGACGGCCGGTGCGCGCCATCAGGAGGCCGCGACCAGGGTCATGAATGCTTCCTCGAGTGACGATTGCTTCTCAACCATGTCCGAACCGTCGCCAAGGGCCGACCGGACGGCGGAGAGGGAGGTCCCGGGCAGCCGCAGGTGCCGACCGGCGGGCAGGACCGGCAGACCCGCATCCTCGAGGACGGTCAGGGCCGTCCCCGGGTCGGGCGGTGTGACCTCGATCGTTATCTGGCGGGTCAGGATCTGGTCGACGGTTCCCGAGAACGCGATACGACCGGCGGACAGGAACACGAGGCGGTCGCATTGCTCCGCCTCGTCCATGTGATGGGTGGTCACGAGGACTCCACCCCCGGTGTCGGCGGCCTCATGGATCGTCTCCCACAGGTCGGCCCTGCCCAGGGGCCCGACACCTGACGTTGGCTCGTCGAGCACCAGGAGCTCCGGCTTGTGACTGAGTGCAGCCACGAAGGCCACCCTCCGCCGCAAACCAAGAGGGAGATCTCCGACCAGCATGTCAGCGAGAGGGGCGAGGTCGTCGTCGAGTGCTGGGGTCGGTATCCCGAAGGCCCGGGCAGCGAACTGGAGGTTCTCCTCAACGGTGAGATCTTGATAGATGCCCAGACCCTGTGGCATGTAACCGATGTGGCGTCGGACCGCTCGGCTGGGCCACTCCCCCAGGAGCCGGACCTGCCCGCGGTCCGGGGCGAGGATTCCGAGCAGCATCCTGATGAATGTGGTCTTGCCGGCGCCGTTGGCTCCGACCAGGCCAACTACTTCCCCGGCCGACACCGAGATGCTCACCCCGTCGACGGCCACGTTGTCGCCGAAGCTCTTGGTCAGCTCCCGGGTCTCCGCCAGCAGGCCAGTCACGATGTCTCCCGTCGTCGGGCGAGGGCGGCAGCGGTGACCACGTCCTCGAGATCGGGCTCCACCGAGCGGGCACCGGCTGGGACCAGGCCATCGGGGGCCCATACCCGCCACAGGTTGCCCCGTCTCCACGACGGGACTCCCTCGGGACGGGTAGCCGTCACCCAGAGCGAGCCCGGGAAAGAGGCACGGATCGTCTCCGCGGTGCCGGCGGCGAGAACACGCCCACCGTCGAGGACCACCACGTGTGAGGCCCGCTCTGCCTCATTTAGATAGGTGGTGGTTGCCACGACCGCGGTCCCTTCGCCCGCAGCCCGTGCCAGCAGACGCCATACCTCGGCCCTGCTCACCGGGTCGAGCCCGGTAGTGGGCTCGTCGAGCACCGTAAGTTCGGGATGGGGGAGCATCGCCATCGCCACGGCCAACTTCTGGCGCATTCCTCCCGACAGCGCCCCAGCGAGACGATCGACGGCGGTGGTGAGCCCGGTGACTTCGAGCAACTCCCGGTAACGATTCGAGCCAACGGTCAGACCGTAGGCCACGGCGACGAACGAGAGGTTCTCTGACACTGTTAGGTCCCTCCAGGTTCCGGCCGCTTCCGGTTGGTACCCGATGGAGTCTCCAACGGGTCGGCGCACCTCCCCCCCAGAGGGCAGGACGAGACCCACCAGGGTGCGGGCGGCTGTCGTCTTCCCCGCCCCGTCGGCCCCGATCACCGCCGTCACTTCTCCCTTCTCGACGGTCAGGTCGACGGTGTCGAGGGCCTTCCGCTCGCCGAACTCAACGGTGACGGAATCGAGACCAAAACTCACGTCACAGCCTCCGACCTGGCAGCGCGGGACGGCGCCAGGTCGGCCCGGAACCTGAGTACCGCCAGACCGAACACCAAGAGCCCGAGTGCTGCGAGAAGGGCGAGCGGAATTGCCACGGCGTCGAACGGTGCGCCTTTCAGCATCACGCTACGGGCGATCTGGTTGAAGTAGGTGAGGGGGAGCAGATAGCCGATCCAGCGGACACCGGGCGCCATCGACTCCAACGGGAAGATGAGACCCGAAAGCAGAACCTGGGGGAGGAGCGTCAACAGCGCCAGCTGGATCGCCTGGCCCTGATTCTCCGAGACGGTGGAGATGAGGACACCGGTGCCGAGGGTGACGAACAGGAACAGGATTGCTCCCAAGGCCAGCAGCCACACCGAGCCGGCGAAGGGCACATCGAAGAGCAGCCAACCCACCACCAGGACGATCACCATGTCGACCGCTGCCACCACGAAATAGGGGGCGATCTTTCCCAAGAAGACGTCCCGTGGCCGTAGCGGCATGACCGCGAGTTGCTCGAGGGTTCCCGCCTGACGCTCCCGCACTACTCCGAGGCTGGTGATCAATGAGCCGACGAACAACAGGACCAGGCCGGCCAGACCGGGCACCAACACGGCCGACGTGTCGAGCTCGGGATTGAAGAGGACGTCGACCGTCACCGGCACGCCCTGGGCAGCTGCGGCGGTGAATACCTGCACTGAGGCTCGGGCATTGAACAGCTCGGAGCCGTCGATCGATGCAACGAACTCCGAGCCCTGTGGGGAGACAGCCACGTCGGCCTCGCCAAACTGGAGGATCTGCACCGGGTCGGTGTGGCTTGTCTCCACCACCTCCATGACATCGGGGAGACTCGACGCTTCGGGCGGGACGCCTTCGGGAAAGGCGACCTCGATCTTGGAAACGTCGAAGCTGGCCGCATAGCCGAACACCACCAGCAGCATGATCGGCATCACGATCATCATTGCCAGGGTCCGGCGGTCCCGACGTACCTGCCGCACCTCTTTCAGCACCATCGCCCACACCGTCCGCCTCCTTTCTCAACGCGCGTTGATTTCTACATCCGTTGAATTACGGTGTCAAGACGCATCTGTGAACATCTTCCCGCCGATCTGGCACATTTCCGTTCACAGAAGTGTTCCAAGGGGGTCGCGTAGTGACCATTGACCAAGCCCAGCAAATCGTCGACGAAACCCAGCCCGACGATCTGGTCTGGGGCGGCTCGCTCGTTCCTCCTTCAACGTTGAGAGTCGACCCCACGGCACGGGCCTACTTCCGGACCGAATCCGTCGTGGAGCGTGGAGCGATGGCGAATGTCTCCGCCCGCCTCAGGTTTCTCCACCTCACTCACCGGGTCGGCTACGAACGTCGCAATGATGGGGCCTGGGTCCCGGCCGTCGAGCAGGACCTCGAGCCGGATGACGATCAGGAAAGAGAGGTATTCGTGGTCGACGCCCACGTGTCGATCACCGACCTCATCGAGGGCCTGTGGTCCCACTATTTCGCGGTGGTCGGCTCGACCACGACAAGGGAGATCGGCCCGCCTGAGGAAGCGTCGAGTCTGGTCGAATTGGTGTCACATCCGATCAACGGTGTCATCGAGCTGAGGGCGGATCCGCTGTCTGGTCCGCACGGTCTGATCCGGCTCTTGGTGAGAGCCCGCAACACAACCGAGCCACTGGTGGACATGCCGGGGCATGGGGCGGCACTGGCACATTCCATGGTGGGATGTCATGTAATCGTGTCCCTCGACAAGGGAAGGTTCCTCTCGACGGATCATCCCCCGCTCTTCGCCGAGTCTTTCGTCGCCACCTGCGAGAACGAGAACACGGTTCAGGTGATAGTCGGTGAGTCGGCCAAGATCCTGCTCTCGGCAGTGATGGCTACTCCAGGTTGAGGCTGGGGACCGGGTTTTCCCCATGCCGGAAGACATCCTTGTCCCACAAGGTCGCGTTGAGCGATATGGCGGCGACGAGAGTCCTCCCGATGATGTACAGCCAGGCGAGGAACACCGCGGCCAGCCCCAGCCCGCCGTACAGGTCGGGGGCCGACTCCAGCCTTCGCGAGAAATAGACGATCGTCACCAATCTGGTGATGAGCACCCCGGCGGCCATGATCATTGCTCCGGGGAGCATGGCGGTCCACGGGACTTCGGCCGGGTGGGGAAGGGCGTTGAACAACGAGATCAGGATCGCGAGAAGCGCTACGCCGACCACCACGACCACAAGGATGTCAACTATGAGTGGCCCGCCGTAGAGCTGGTTCGAAGCCCACTGCAGGGCAAGGATTGCCACAACGAAGCCGACGACCCAGACCGAGGCCCGCACCGGATTGACATGTGGTGCCGTGACCATCTTCCACGAGAGCCGGCTGACCAGTCGGAGCGCTCTGGTCACCCCCATACCGGTCCAGATCAGAAGGATCAACCCGAGGATCCCCAGATAGACCCGAGCCCGTGAGGAGTTGTGGACTGCATCCTCGACTATCCCCACGAAGACAGCGGTCAAACCCACATCATGTGCAAGCTCGGCCGGGGGCCTGTCGAGGCCATCGGCGAGGGCACCGAAAAAGACGATGAATGTCAGTGAGAAGGGGAGACACCAGAGAAAGAGCTTGACCGCGATCCCGCCGGCGAGAAGGGAGCCGGCGAATGCCTGGTCACGCTGATAGAAGTCGAACGCAAGCCGAACAGATTGCCATGCTCCGCGCCGAGCGGGGCATATCCCGGCGTCAGCTCAGCGAGGCGTTGGGCGTCCACTACCAGACGATCGGGTACTTGGAGCGCGGTGAATACAGCCCCAGCCTCTATCTGGCGCTCAGGATCGCCGACTACTTCGAGGTGCCGATGGAAGTCGTCTTCTCGGCGGAGCCCTTCGCCCGACTGGGGAGTCAGGCCCGGTCGGGTTGAACGGCCGCTGACGGGCTCGAGCCGAGCCCTGCTTGCCCCCGACTCGAGAGGCTGAGCTCGGTCATGGCTAGATCCTGGAACGAGTGGAAGCCGGGGTCGGTGCGATTCCGGGGACGGACCAGGTCGATTTCGATCTCGACCTGAATCGACGCCGGCTGTCCGCTGAGGACGATGACCCGATCCGCCAGGGTCAGAGCCTCGTCGATGTCATGGGTGACCAGGAACATGGTCGGGCGATACCAACCCCAGACCTCGAGCAGATGTTGCTGGAGATCGATCCGGGTGAAGGCGTCGAGTGAGCTGAATGGCTCGTCCAGGAGGAGCACCGGGGGCTTGGTGACGAGGGCTCGGGCGATGGCCGTGCGTTGGGCCATGCCCCCGGAGAGCTGACGCGGCAAGGCATCGGAGAACCCGGTCAGCCCAACTCGTTCGATGGCCTCGGCCACCAAACCCGGCGACGGGCCCTCGTGATCGAGGCCAAAAGAGACATTCCGCTCCACAGTGAGCCACGGCATGAGCCGTGGCTCCTGAAATACGATCCCAACCGACCGGTCCGGGCCGCTCATCTGGTGACCTGCGACCTCGACTGTCCCGCTCGAAGGCCTTTCCAAGCCGGCGATGAGACGCAGGATGGTGCTCTTCCCGCATCCGCTGGGCCCGATCACCGCCACGATCTCACTCGCCTCCACCCTCAGGTCGAGCGCGTCGACGGCGAGAAGCCCGGTGTCGAACCGCTTCGACACCTGATGGAGGCGGATCATGCTGCTGTCTCCCTGACGAACCCGTCCTGCCAGCCGGTGAGTCGGGCACCTGCCGATGTCAGCAGTCGATCCGTGATCTTCCCGAGAACGGCGAACATGACGATCGAAGAGATGATCACGGCTGGTCGACCGGTTTGTTGACCGTCGACGAGCAGATATCCCAGACCTTGACTCGCCCCGAGGAACTCTGCGGCCACGACGAACATCCAACCCAGCCCGAGACCGTTCCTCAACCCGATCCAGTAGGTCGGGAGTGCTGCAGGGAGCAGGATGCGCCTGATCAGGGTCGTCCTCCCGAATCCGTACACCCTGCCCACTTCCACCAGGCCCCGGTCGACCGAGGCGATGGCGCCGCTGAACGTCAGGTAGACCGGGAAGAAGACGCCGAGGGCGATCATCAGGACCTTCGAGGTCTCGAAGATCCCGAACCAGAGGATGAACAACGGGGTCCAGGCGATCGACGGGATGTTGCGCAGCGACTGGAGCGTTGGGTCGAACAAGGCCTCAAACCGCTCCGACACGCCGGTCGCCGCCCCGAGCACCGTCGCCACCGTCGCTCCGAGGGCGAACCCGGCGAGCACCCTCAAGGTCGTCGTCACACTGTGACCGAGGAGGTCCCCGGTCGCCGCCAGGTCATAGAGCGTGGCACCGATGCTCGACGGCGGTGGGATGAGACGGGTCGAGATGACACCCGTGACCGCCCCAACCTCCCACAGGGCGAGTAGCGCCGAGGGGACGATGAGACCGACCGCCCACCGGGGCGTCCTTCTCAGCCGGCCCGGATCGGGCTCGCCCAACCCGGGATCCACCTGATCCCGGGGGGAGCGTGTTTGGAGGTGGGTCATCCCCCGCCTCCCAGATTGGAGCTGAAGGACTCGTCGAGCAACTCGTCGACCGCGGCCTCGACATCGACTCCGGCGTCGATCACACCCGATTCCTGGAGGGCGATCCCCGCCCCGAGGATCGAGTCCCGCTGCACCCGGCCGATCGCAGGTGTGGAAAGGTCGGTCCGTTCCAGCTGACGTAGGGCAACCTCTTCGGTCAGACCCGCCGCCTCGGCGAGTATGGCGGCGAGCTCGCCCGGGTTTTCGAGCGACCAGATCCGACCTCGCTCGTAGGCGGCGATCACCGCCTCGACGATCTCGGGGTGATCGGCTGCGAACTCCTCGTCGACATTGAGGACACCCCACGTGTTCAGGTCGGGCGCCCGATAGAACAGACTCGCTCCCTGTTCGATCTCGGCCTCGGCCATCATCGGGTCCAGCCCTGCCCAGGCATCAACGGACCCGTTGATCAGGGCGTTTCGGCCATCGGCATGCTGGAGGAGCACGGCTTCGATGTCACCCTCGGTCAGGCCATGGTCGGCCAGAGCCCTCACCAGGAAGATGTAGGGGTCGGTGCCCCGGGTCACGGCCACCTTCTTCCCCACGAGGTCCTCGACCCTTGTGATCCCGCTGTCACCGTTTGTGACCAGAGCCGTCCACTCCGGCTGGGAGTAGGCGTAGACCGACGTGATCGGGCTTCCGTTGATCTTGGCCAGCAACGCAGCGGCGCCGGCTGAGGAGCCGAATTGGATGCTTCGGGCGCTCAGGAACTCGAGTGCCTTGTTGCTGCCGGCAGACTGCACCCAGTTGACCTCGATCCCGTCGAGCTCCTCCTCGAGCCAGCCCTTGTCGCGGAGCACCAGGCTGACCGGGTTGTAATAGGCCCAGTCGACCGTGATCTCCTCCACCGCCTCGCCACCGTCATCTCCGCCACAGGCGGCCATCACGATCGACAATGCCAGCACGATGGTTCCGAATCGGAGCCGTCGAGCTGTCCTGGTTGGTCGGTTGGGGGATGACGTGTCTTGGCGGGAGCCGACGTTGGCGTCGGAATCGAGAGGTTTCATGAGGCACTCCTGAAGAGATGTCGAAGATCCTGGACGGACGCCGGAAGACCGCTCTCGGGTGGTGGCGTCTAGGAGTGCGAACGACGAGCGTCAACACTCGGGCGGGGCACCCGAGAGTGTCGACACATGCAGCAATGGAGGCTCGTCACGAAGGCGGCACCGTAGTCACAGGTCGCGAAACCTCGCAATCGGGAACGTTGACAGGTCGCCTCCCATCCCTCAGGGCGCCGGGACCACACAGTCGTCCATCGAGCGCGGGGGCCCTTCGACGTCGAACAGCTCAGGCTCGGGAACGGGAGTCGGATCGTCGTCCGTGGTGACGAAGCGCACTATGGCCCGATAGACACCTTCGGCATACTCCTGACGGAACTCGTCGGTCATGATCAGAGCTTCCTCGGACGGATTGGAGATGTAGGCGCCTTCGACGATCACCGCCGGCACTTCGGATCTCTCCAGGACCGAGTAATAGTCGTTGCCGTCGTTCCCCACCCGCGATGCGAGACCGTTGCCTCTGCCGCCGACCCAGTCGGCTTCGAACCTGGAAAAGGCCGTTCTGAGCTCCTCGACGATCAGACCTCCGAGACGGGGAGACTCGGGGTTGGTCACCGAAACGAATGCCGAGGTGCCCGGGTGATCGAGGTCCCTCGTCGGCTGGGTGTTGTGATGGATCGAGATGAGTGCGGTAGCGTCGACGGCATTGCCCAAGGTCGCCCTAAAGGTCAGACCCAGTTCGTAGTCCCCACCGTTGGGACCGTCAGGGGAGCGGGTCAGGATCGCGGCGGCGACAGGCGGCACCCCGCCACCGCCGGTGACCGCGCCAGTGGCCCAGTCGACATCGTGTGAGGACAGGAGCAACTCGACGAGACGCGCCGACACGTCGATGTTGACCTCGGCTTCGGTCAACCCGCTCGGCCCCACCGCCCCCAGGTCGGGGAGCCCGTGCCCCGGATCGATCACGAAAACCGAGTCTTCCATCTGACGCTCCCGCTCTATAGGCACCAGCCCGGCGTCGACCTGGTCGGAGGGGACCCATCCCGGGCGATTGCACGTGTCGAGCACCTCGTATTCGCCCTCAGTCTCGGACATCACCGGCAGGATGATCCCGGCGGCGATCTCCTGACCCGCTCCTCCGGAGGCCGAAGAAAGCGTGGTGCCGATCCGGCTGACGACGTAGCCCACCTGGCCATCGAGCGGCAGCGTGGTAGTCGTGATCGATGCGTCAGCGACTTGCACCGGCTCGGCGTTACCCGCCCCAAGACGCCAGGCAAACACGCCCGCGAAGAGGGCGACGGCGACGGCGACGACCGCTACTGGGCGGGAGGGCTTCAAAATGTGTTCTGGTCTGGAGGCAGGACCGGCACAGCACAGCACAGCACATGAGGCAACCCAACTCAATTCGAAGACCCGGTAGCAAGGACAGATCGCGAAACGTCAGATTCGCCTACCGTTCCGTCAATGGCCACGCTCGATGCCAAGAAACGGGCCAGCCTGCCCGACAGCGCCTTCGCCTACGTCGACCCCAATGGCAACAGTGAATCGCCCTGGTTTTCTTGGAGGCTCCTGACCTTGGAAGCGAGGA